>JBPOIK010000179.1:0-18270 GCA_052034525.1 Planctomycetota bacterium | reverse complement strand
CGCGGCCAGGGCCGCGGCGATGAAATTCAGTTCGTCGTCCGAGAAAAACTCGGCCAGCTCGTCGCGCACGCCGTCAATGCCCTTGCCGATGAAGAACCGGGGCTTGTTGTCGTTGGCCGAATTGAAGTCGCGCGAATACACCGTGATATACGGATAGAGGCCGCGATTCAACTCGCCGTCGCCGTCATCCAGCGGAAACGACTGATCGCCGTCGTTCTCATTCGGGGAGAGCAGCCCGTTGCGGTCATAGTCTTCGCCGTAGAGAATCTGCCCGGTGAAGCCGCGAACCATCAGCAACTCTTCGATCGTGTCGAACGGGCCGTTCTTCGGACGGTAGGGCGGATCGAGCGTGGCGTAATAGGCGGACTCCGCCCCGTGCTCACCCGGCTCGTCATCGTCGTCGCGCCAGTCTATCAGGGCGTCGACCAGCTCCTCGACCGGCGCTTCGGGAAATATCTGGGTGATCAGGATCTGGAGCTGGTCACGGGCAGCCGTATTGATGTTCAGCTTGGCGGCCTCGTTCGTCAGGCCGTACCGAACGTTAATCTTGTCATCCGTCGGATCGTCCGCCACGATGCTGAAAAGAAACGCGGGCCGACGGTCGTTTTCCACCTCGGTGACGTCGGGGCGGCCCAGTTCCGTCGGTTCCAGATCGGCCCGCCAGACGAGAACCCGGCGAAGCTCGTCCGGATTGTCGTACCAGGCGTGGGTGTCCAGACGCCGCTCCCGCAACAGCAGCATCACCCGCTGGATGCCCGCATCCGCCGCCTGGCGGACCTCAAACCGCTGCGCCGCCCCGCGCGTGATCGCCAGGTCCGCGTTCATCTCGAACGAGAAGCTCGCCGCCAGCAACGCGATCACCACAAGCACCAGAAGCACCACCGGCAGCACGAAGCCCCGACGACCCGCCCGCCCGGACGGTCGCATACGGCGGCAATGGAGCTTTGCATCTGTGCGCATGGCGTCGGTCTACCTGGCGTTTTCCGCCTCCTCGAACGATGAAGCCTCCCGCGTAATTCGCGAGCCGAAAAACGGATCGGCCTGCTGCATCCGCACGATCACCACGTACCGATCCTTGTACAGCTCCCGCAACTCGGGGGCTTCAAGATTCTCCTCGTCGTCCACGAGTTGCAGGCCGCGATACTCCTCCGGCAGCACCGCCGTGTACCCCACCGTGATCCGCACCATCTGCGGCAGCGTGTTCCCGCCCTGAATCTCCCACGTATCCCACCAGGTCGCTCCGTCGTAGTACCGGAACTCGATGAATTGAATCTCCGGGGCGTACAGCTCTTCCTTGATCGCCGCATGCTCGTCGGTGCCTTCCTCGCCCTCGATGATCACCGCCTGGTTGAACGTCTGCGTCTCGCGACGCACCAGCCCCAGGGGCCGGGGGTTGCCCTCTTCGTCCAAGTGCTCCTCGTCCCACGCGATGTAGTACCGGACCTCTCGCAGGTCGAACTGGCCGGCCAGCGGCTGATCGCCGATCTGCCGTCGCCGCATCAGCTCCCGGCCCGGCAGGGTCAACGTATAGACGGAAATCGCGTTCTTCGTGCCGATCAGCCCGGTGCCGTACCCGGTGGTGTGGCCGGCCGCCGTTCGCACCTCCTCGGCAATCCGGTCCAGCACCACGCGCGCCAGTTGCAGATCGCGCGTGCGCTGAAGACCGTCGGTCCGGACGAACAGCGATGACGAATAGAACGAATACAGCACGCTCAGCAGAATGACCAGCAGACCCGTGGCAATGATCATCTCGATCAGCGTGAAGGCGCAACGGATTGTCCGGGTGCGGCGTCTCACTGTGCCTGTATCTCCTCGCGGCGGGTTCCCCGATCGCCGCCCCGACGGCCCTGGCTGCCGCGCCGGCCACCGCCGTCCGCCGGTTCGATCATGTCGGCCGGCGGCCTGCCGCCTCGACGCGGCGGGCTTGCACTCCGATCCCCGCCCGGGTCATCCGGAGCGGCGTCCTGCCGCGGCTCGCGCCGACCGGTCTGCCCGTCACGCCGCGGCGGACCGGGCTGCGGCGGACCGCCCACGCCGTCGAACCCCGGGCGGCCCGGCCCGCCTTCGGCGCCGGGCGTGCCGGCGCCGTCGTCGTCCGGAGCCCCGGCGTCCGTTTCCTGGGCCTGTTCCATGAGCTGGCGAAGATCGTCCGGCAGAATGGGCAATACGTCTTCCAGCTTCATGCCGAAGGCCTGAAGCAGTATGGGCAGCACTTCGATCAGCTCTTCCAGGCTCAGATCGCGAAACAGCGAGGGGTCCAGATCGTGCGGATCCAGCCCGGATCCACCCATGGTGGAGAGTTGCTCCGCAAGCTTGTCCGCATCTTCCGCCTTCATCCCGAAGTCGCGGGTCAGGTCGATCCGCGCGGGCGCCGCCCGCAACAGGTGGACCGTCTGGAGGACCTCCGCGTTCTCGTAGTCCATCTCCCGCTCCGCGTTCCGCCGGAGCCCGTCATACAGAATCTCCAGCCTGATCGCGGTGAGCAACGTGACGCCCGAGGGCTCCATGGTCATCCGCCACCCGAAGCGGGGGAACAGCTCGCCGAAATCCCCCTCCACGATGTCGTCCGGAACGATCAGGCCCGTGTCGAGCTCCGCGATCTTCGACTCCGCCAGCAGCAGCGTGGTGTAGTCACGCTCCATGTTCCAGGAGGCCTCCAATCCGGCGTGCATCTGCCAGCCGAGCACCGAAAGGCCCAGAATCAGCATGCCCAGGGCCACCAGCACCTCCATGAGCATGAACGCCCGGCGGCGCCGGCGCTGCCCGAAGGGTCGATGCAAAGATGCGCGGAGCGGTTTCATTTCCGGCGAACCAGGCTTTCCTGAATCTCAATCACGTCGTCTTCCGTCAGCACGCGCTCCGTCAGAAAATCGCGACGGAAGACCGGCGGCCAGTTGTTCTCCTCGAGCATGTCCAGCTCTTCGTCGTGCAGCGGGCGCTGGAGCCAGGCCAGACCGCTCACGCCGTCGAGGATCACTTCAATGACCGGATACTCCTGCGGGTCAATCTCCTCGGCCCGCGTTCCGGCCGAAAGCGGCGCCGCGGTCAGCACGAACGTGGCCCACTCCGTAGCGCCGTCCGGCTCGAAGTAGAGCGGCGGATATTGCTCGTCCACCTTGCCGGGCAGGTCTTCCAGCAGCGCCTCGTGCCGCTGCGTGTCATTCTTCCGCAGCGACTCCACCGTGGGCCTGCCCAGGCGGATCTCCAGACACCGCACGCCCCGACGCAGAACCTCGGATTGAGCCCACGACGCCCGCACGGGAATGAACCGACCCGGCTCGGTCAGCGGCTCGGGCTCCCATTCCACCACCGGCTGACGCGGGTCGTAGCGGATGTCGCCCTCGTCGGGCTCGGTCGATTCACCCTCCGTCAGAAACCGGACACGGTACCGCCGGCCGTCCATCACCGCGTATCCGCGAACCATCCGAAGCAGCGACCGCATCTGGTTGGCCGATTCCGGGAGCCGGGACCGCTCGATGTCCTGGATCATCGGGGGCAGCGCCAGCGCCGAGACAATGGCCAGCAGCCCGATGACCAGCAGCATCTCCATCAGCGTGAAGCCGACCCGGATGTCATGGATCGCACGTCGCATGACGGCCCACCGCACTCCAAACCCGCCCGCCGTCCAGGGAAACGGACGGATGGACCAGACCGGGACGAACCAGGGCCGCCGCGTACGCTTCGCAGCCCGGCGCACGCCGGCGAACCGGCTATTTCTCCCGCCAGTTCTTAATGTCGTCCTCGGTGCCGTCTTTGCCGTCCGGCCCCAGGCTCCAGAGATCGTATCCCTTGTCGTTCACATCACCGGGGCACTTGTACCGAAACTCACGTTTCCACGGATCCCGCAGATCCTCGGGCCGACCTTCCAGGTACGGGCCCTTCCAGATCTCGCCCTCGCGATCCTCATCGATGGAGCGCGGTTTCTCGTAGAGTGCCGCCAGACCCTCGTCCGACTCGGGAAACCTGCCGACATCGTTGCGAAACCGCAGCAGAGCCGTCGCAATGGGCCCGTTGCCGCCGATCGCGGTCTCGGCAAGCCCTATCTTCGCCTGATCACCCGCCGTAATCAGGTTCGGAACCACGAACGCCGCCAGCAGCGCCAGAATGCCCACCACCAGCAGAATCTCCATCAGAGTGAAACCACGGTTTCGTCGCACGCGTCTCATGCCACCATCTCCTTGATCTGTCACTGCGTCACGAACCATTCGTCTCATCGCGAATACCGCCCTACTTGCCCAGGCCCGCCGCACTCATGGTCAGGATCGGGAGCAGCAGCGCCACCGCAATACACAATACGATCACCGCCATCACCAGCAGCAACACCGGTTCGATCAACCGCACGCCCAGGTCGATCTGCCGGGCTGTACGGGTTTCATTTGCATCCGCGATCTGGATGAGCACGTTCTCCAGATTGTTGCTCTCCTCCGCAACCGCCATCATGTCGATCACGTCCGCCGGAAACAGGCCGCTCTTGCCAAGCTGCGCCGCCAGACTCTCGCCCTTGCGGACGGCCTCGCCCGCCTGCTCGACCTGTTCGGCCAGAATCGCGTTGCCGGCCGAGTCCTTGGAAATGCTGATCGCCTGAAGGATGGGCACCCCGTTGTGAAGCATGGTGCCCAGAATCCGACAGAAGCGGCAGATGGCCACCAGCGTGACGATTCTGCCCAGCACCGGGGCCTGGAGCTGGAACTTCGCCCACACCGCCTTGCCCCAGTTCGTCTGAACCAGCAAATATACGCCGACGAACAGAACGGCCAGACTGCCGAGGATATGCCAGGGATACCCCCGCAGAGCATCCGTGGCCCCGAACACCAGGTGCGTCAGGGTGTTGTACGACTCCGGGGGAATGTACCCCTGAAGCTTGGGCACGACGAATGTCAGCAGGAACGTGACCACCGCCGTGCCGACCACCATCAACACCGCCGGGTAGATCATCGACCCGACCAGCTTGTTCCGCAGTTCGTCCTGGCGCTCCGCGAACAGAGACAGACGCGTCAGCACGTCCTCCAAAAACCCGCCGCGCTCCCCCGCACGCACCATCGCCGCGTGCAACGGCTTGAACACCTGCGGATGCTGCTCCATCGCGTCGGCCAGCGTGCGCCCGCCCGAAACGTCCTCACGAACCTCCTTGACGATTTCCGTGAGCACCGGGTGGGCGTTCTGCCGGGTCAGCACGTCCAGGGCCCGCAGCATCGGCACGCCCGCCCGCAGCAGGTCGGCCAACTGGCTGTAGAACACCGTGATGTATCGCAGCTTGATTTTCCGGCGAGAGCCCGTCAGCTTCGACCGGCTGACCGCGGTTCCCTCCTCGACGTGGATCGGAAAGAGCGCCTGCTCGTCCAGCATGCGCAAAGCCACCTGGTGATTCTCCGCGGTCACCACGCCGGTCACCGCCTGGCCGGATTCGTTCACCGCTTTGTACGTGAAACTCGGCATCCGTTCTCTACCCCGGATTCCCCGACCCCTGGTTCAGGCACCTGCGAGCTGCTTGTCGCGTCGGAGCAAGTCGGTGTGTTCTCACCCCAGCCACAAGATGTTGTATGGGCGTCGGACCGTCCATGGTCATGGCCCCCACAAAGGCTGAGTTATCGGTCGTAGCACGCACCATTACCCTATCCAGACTAACCATTTACGTCAACCGGCCGCCTTCCGGGTTTACCACCCGCGCCGAAGGGGGCACACACCCGTGTTTTCTACACGTCGGAATGGGCAAGATTGCAGTCGGCGAAAGATTGAAACGACCGGCAAACGAGGGCCGAGTGAACGGCACCGGGCTATTTGCCCAGCGCCACCGTGGGGATCGACGAATGCTGAATGGCGGCCACCAGCGCTTCGCGATTCTTTGCCCAGCATGTCTCGGCAGGCGCCGGACGCGGCAATTCCAGCGTGATCGTGGGGATCCCCAGCTCCCGGCCGGCCCAGGTGCCGAAGCTCCCCGGCGTGGGGTAGCCGATGGACGGCTTGACCGGGTAGCCGTTGTGGGTCGCCATCACGGCGGCGATAGCCTCGCCCGGGCCGTCGAAGTTGTTGCACTCCCGGTTCCGCGAGATCGAATGGATCGAAATGATCAGGCCGGGCTCCAGTTGCCGGACCAGATCGAGCACAATCTGCGTTTCCGGCTCGCTGAGCGACACGGGGCCGCCGTGCGACCCATGACTGCGGTCGCTGGGCGCCCAGTTGGCGGTCGGAAAGTTGCGGTTCAGATCCACGCCGCGGGCGTTCTTCCGAGTGTCTCGGATGAAACCGTCCGGATTGACGCTCGGAACCACCACCACACACCGGTCGGCCAGCAGATCCGGCGCATCCTGGAGCATCGCAACCAGGGCTTCCGCCACGTACACGCTGGCCTGCTCGTTCCCGTGGAACCCCCCGAGAATCAGCACCGGCGCCAGGCCGTGCCCGAAGGTGACCGACTCGATCGGACGCCCCTCCACGGAGTAGCCCAACAGCGCCCGCAGCGCCGGCGCGGGCCGCGCCTGCTCCGTATAGGCGCCCGGACGCCCCTGAATGCAGCCCATCAAGGCCGCTGTGCTGGCAACCATGGCCACATGTCGGATCATCGGCTCACTTCCACCTCCATTATCGGTCGTTCGCCGAGCCTTTTCCCAGGCAAACTCAGGATACACCCCGCCGACGCAGATCCGATCGACGGGAAGCGTCTGAAGCAGCGAAGGCTACGGCCACTGGCGATGGAAGCGGCGGTCACCCGGAGGCGTCGATCCGATCGACCGGTTGCGTGGCCGTACGGCGCGCGCGGGCCGGCGCGCGTGAGGCGGCGGCGGTCGCCTTGCGGGCCCGGACCTGCGCACCGCTCTGGGCCGATTCAAAGAAGCTTCCGAGGCTGCGAATCCGCTCGTACCGCTTCTTCAGGATGGTCTCGATTTTGTACCGCTTCAACTCCCGGAGCGTATCCGTGATGTACGACTCCAGGTTCGCGGCGGCGGCGGTCGGATCGCGGTGAGCCCCGCCAAACGGCTCCGGAATGATCTGCTCCACAATCCCGAGCCGCTTGAGTTCTCGGGCCGTCAGTTTCAAAGACTCCGCGGCCCGCTTGCGCTGCTCCCCCGTACGCCAGAGAATAGCCGCGCAGCCCTCCGGCGAGATGACGGAGTAGAACGAGTGCTCCAGCATGGCCACGCTGTCACCGACGCCGATCCCCAGCGCCCCGCCGCTGCCCCCCTCTCCGATCACCGCACAGACGATCGGCGTCCGCAGCCGGGACATTTCCATCAGATTCACGGCGATGGCATACGAGATGCCGCGTTCCTCGGAGCCCACGCCCGGGTAGGCGCCGGGCGTGTCAATCAGGCAGACCACGGGCACCTCATACTTGGCGGCCAACCTCATCTTGAGCAACGCTTTGCGATACCCTTCCGGATGGGCGCAGCCGAAATTGCAGGAGATGCGCTCCTTGGTGTCCTTGCCTTTGTTGTGGCCGACAAGCATCACCTTGTGAGGGCCGATCCGCCCGAACCCCGTCACGATTGCCCGGTCGTCTCCGAAGCATCGGTCACCGGCCAGCTCACAGAAGTCCCGCACCATCAGGCGGAGGTAGTCGGTCAACAGTGGTCGTTGCGGATGCCGGGCGACCAGAACCGTCTCCCACGGCGTCAGGTGCGAGTACATTCGCTTGGTCATGGAGCGCAGCCGGGTCGTCATCTCCTCGATATCTTTGGAGAAATCGCGGTTAGACTCCTTCTCGCGACGGCGAAGCTCCTCGATCTCGGACTGAATGCGAATGAGCGGCTTCTCAAATTCCAGGTAGCTGGACGCCCCCAGACCGGCGGCTCCAGTCGCTGTTGGATTGGGTTGATTGCTCATGGATCGCTCTTTGAACTCCGCTGCGGCCGGCCCGTTACGGGCCACCGCGTCAGTACCTGCCCCGCGCCAAAGGCCAAAGTCTACCCGCCCGCCGCGCAGAAATAAAGGAACATCCGGGCATGATCACCATAACTACTTGTCTCAAAGCCCGTTACACGGAAGGCTCTCCACTTGTAACCGACGGCGGCTTCAAAGGTTGCAGCAGCTTCAGGACGGCGGAACGTAGTTCGCCGCAACTATCGCTCCCAACAGGAGTTAACGAATATCGGGCTTCGACGAAGCTCAGGCACGCCCGTACCCACGCGGGTGCGACCGGTGCCAGGCCCAGGCGGTCTGAATGATCTCCCGGATGTCCGTATACCGCGGTTCCCATCCCAGCTCGGCCATCAATTTGCCGGGGTCTGCGTACAATTCCGGCGGATCGCCCGGCCGGCGAGCCGCGGGTTTGGCGGGGATGGGATGCCCTGTGACCTCCCGGGCCGCCTCCACGATCTGCTTGACAGAGGTTCCCACGCCGGTGCCCACGTTGTAGGCGCGAAATTCGCCCGGCTCCTGGGTCTCGATGGCCAGGACGTGAGCCTCCACCAGATCGTCGACATGAATGTAGTCGCGGACGCAAGAGCCATCTCGGGTGGGGTAATCCACGCCGAAGATCTGCACGTGTTCGCGCTGTTCCAGGGCGACCTGGAGGACCACCGGGATCAGGTGAATCTCCGGATCGTGATCCTCTCCGTGGCTCCCGTCCGCCGCCGCGCCGCAGGCATTGAAATACCGCAGGCAGGTGACCCCGAGCTTCCAGGCCTTTGCGCAATCGCGCATGGCCCACTCCATCGCCAGCTTGGTCGTGCCGTAGGGGTTGATGGGGACCTGCGGCATGGATTCCGTGATGGGAACGGCGGCCGGAATGCCGTAGCAGGCACAGGTGGAGCTGAAGACCAGGCGCAGGATCTGATACTTCTGCAGGAGTTCCAGCAGCCCGATGGTGCAGGCCACGTTGTTGCGATAGTACTTCAGCGGCTCGACGACCGATTCGCTGACGTTCAGGTACGCGGCGAAATGCAGCGCGCCGTCGAACCCGCCGTCCCGGATGAGGGAATCCAACGCGCGGGTGTCGGCCAGGTCGGCCATCACGAACACCGCCCGCGGATCCACCGCTTCCGCGTGACCGGCGCTGAGATTGTCCAGCACGACGACTTCGTGGCCGCGATCGCACAGGGCCCGGACACAGAAGCTGCCCACGTACCCCGCTCCGCCGGTTACCAACAACTTCATGAATGCTTGCCTTTCCGCATGAGGTCCGGTCAGTCGCCGACCGCGTCATCCAGGCGGGAGACGCTCGCAACACCCGCCCAGAGCACGTAGATGCGCTGCCGATTGGGATTGATGCCGTCGCGGCTGGAGTCCAGCACGTACAGCTCCTTGGTGGCGTGCCCGTCGCGACAGTCATGGATGTCGGCGCCGGACAGCCACGCGCCGGATTCGGTCACCTCCACGAGTGTTCCGAGATACACGATGGGGCCGAACGTATCCAGCACGACACGTTGGTTGATGAGCGGCCGCAGATCCTGCAAAACGGAACTCATGGAGTCCTTCCACCTTCCTTGCACGCCACGCCAGGCGAAGCTATAGTATCGGCACAGCCTCCGAAGCGTCAACGGCGCCGACGTGTCCCACAACCCGGGAGGACGAGCCATGGCATGGAAAGCCGTATCGAACACCTGGCGACTTCCGTTCGTCACCGTCCTGCTCGCTCTGCTGGCGGCCGGGTCCATCGTGGCGGCCGTGGATGTCGAAGCGGAGTATCAACGACGGGTGCAGGCCCTGGCGCCGGACGACGTGGACGGGCACCTGCAACTGGCGATGTGGTGCCGGGACCAGGAGGCCTGGGCGCTGCTTCGCAACGAGTGCACCCACATTCTGCGCCTGGATCCCGAACACGAGCAAGCCAAGCTGCTGCTGCAACTGGCCAGGACCAAGCTGGGCCAGAAGAAAGATGAAACGCCCCCGGGCACTCCGCCCGCTCGCGATGAGACCGCCGGCGGCTCCAGGGATTTCGCGCGTGTTGTCAGCGACGAGGACATCCAGACGATGCGCCGGATCGAGCTGGGTCTCGGCCCGGCGGACCGGGTGCAGGTCCGGTTTCTCACGATCCCGGAGACCACGAAGGCCGCCGACGTCGCCTTCGCCGACGAGTTCTATGGCGCGGATCGCCAAGCGCGCGCCCGGTTCATGAACCTGCCGCGCGCGGAACGGGCGCGGTTCATCCTGTCGCAGACGGCCGACCCGGGCGCCCGGCGATACGAACCCTATATCCAGATCAACAGCGACCCGGCCATCTTCGACGAGTTCGAGCGAAATGTGCTCCCCATCCTTTCCGAGGGTTGCGCTTCCGCCCAGTGCCACGGCGGAGAAAACGCCAGGGGTTTCCGGCTGTTCACGGGCCGACGGCTCTCCAAGAACCAGGTGTACACCAACTACCTGATTCTCAATAACTTCAAACGGGACGGGCGGAAGGGGCCGGAGAGCCTGATCGATCGGGCCAACCGGCGCAATTCTCTGCTGCTGTTCTACGGACTTGCCAATCCCGTCGTGAACGAACTGACGCCGGGAGTGCATCCCACGCCCATCGAACCAGTGTATCGCCATGAGCGGGATCCCAGGTACGTGCGGGTCCTTCACTGGATCGAAATGCTCAGCGTGGTGCCTCCCGATTACGGGATAGACGTGTCCCCCGTGCCGCCGGCGCCCACGGCTCCCCAGTGACGAACGGCTCGAACGTCCGTGGACACTGTACAATGGGCATTGCTGATCACATCCGGACTGGCCGGCATCGTCGTGGCGGCGCAAATCCATCGGCAACGTCACTTTCGCCGCGATATGGCTCGGCTGGCCCGGCGGCTGAAGCTGCATTACACTCCCGAGGATCGCTTGGATCTGCCGGCCCGCTTCGTCGAGTTGCCGCTGATGCGGCGCGGACACAACCGCGCCACGGATCACGTGATCACCGGAGCCGCGCCATCCGGCTCGATCACGTGCTTCCGTCTGGCGTACGAAATCGGATCCGGCGGGTCCCGGGAGGTGCGACAATGGATGCTGGCCGTCCTGGAAACGGACGACGACCTGCCCTCGCGCGTGTTCCTGCCCACGGGCGACCGGAAGGAAGTAATCGGCGCATGGTCGGACGTGCTCCCGGAAGACTCGGCGGAGGTGCCGTTGAACGGGCCGGTCCGGGCCTGGAAGCGCCGCGATGATAAGGCACCGGTCGCGCCATGGTCCGCCGAACGTACGCTGGTCGAGCTTGTTTCCCCTGTCCTGGAAAACCTGCCGGCGCCGATCGGTTTGATGGTACAGGGATCCCTGATCGCGGCCTGCTCGCCGACGGCGGGATCGGCGCAAGCGGCGGAAGCGGCGATCGACGTTGTGATGCGGTTCGCCCGACAGGTGCGCAGGTATCTCGATTCCGACGTCCCAGCAGCGGACGCCGTGCTTACAGATGGAGCAGCATGTGACATCCGACAATAGTGGAGGCGAAGTGGCATCCGGACCGATGAACGCGATCGTGCCGGACCGACGGGGACGCTATGGGGCGTTCGGCGGCCAATACGTGCCGGAGACGCTCATGGCGGCCGTACACCGGTTGGACGAGGCCTACGCCGCGGTCCGGCAGGACCAGGCCTTCTGGCGAGAGCTGGACCATTATCTGCGAACGTACGCCGGCCGGCCGAGCCCGCTGTATTTCGCCGCCCGCCTCACCGAGCGACTCGGCGGCGCGAAGATCTACCTGAAGCGCGAAGACCTCAACCACACCGGCGCCCACAAAATCAACAACACCCTGGGTCAGGGCCTGCTCACCCGCCGCATGGGCAAGACGCGGATTATCGCGGAAACCGGAGCCGGCCAGCACGGCGTGGCCACCGCCACCGCGGCCGCGTGCTTCGGCCTGGAATGCGTGGTGTACATGGGCGCGGAAGACGTGCGCCGGCAGAAACTCAACGTCTTCCGCATGGAACTGCTGGGCACACACGTAGTGCCGGTCGAAACCGGACAGAAAACGCTCAAAGACGCCATCAACGAAGCCATGCGCGACTGGATGGCCACGTCCGACAACACCCACTACGTCATCGGCAGCGTGATGGGACCGCACCCGTTCCCGATGATTGTGCGGGACTTCCAATCCATCATCGGGCGGGAAACCCGGGCCCAGATACTGGCCGCCGAAGGGCGATTGCCCGATTACCTCGTGGCCTGCGTCGGCGGCGGCAGCAACGCCGCCGGCATGTTCGCTCCGTTCGCCGACGATCCATCCGTCCGGATGATCGGCGTGGAAGCCGGCGGCGAAGGCGTGGGAACCGGACTGCACGCGGCCACCCTGCTGGCGGGCCGGCCCGGCGTGCTGCACGGCATGTTCACATACGTGCTGCAGGACGACGACGGCCAGACTCTGCCCGTGCATTCGTGCTCGGCCGGGCTGGACTATCCCGGGGTCGGACCGGAGCACGCGTTCTGGAAAGACGGCAACCGAGCGCAATACGTGGCGGCGGACGACGGCGAGGCCCTGAAGGCGTTCACCCTGCTGAGCGAAACGGAAGGCATCATCCCCGCGCTGGAGACGGCCCACGCCGTCGCCCACGTGATGAAACTGGCCCCGGCGCTGCCCAGGGACCAGATCATCGTCATCAACCTTTCCGGACGGGGAGACAAGGACGTCGTGGAGGCGGCCCGCCTGCTGGGCCGGCAGATCGCCTGACCGGACGTCTCGTCATTACGATCCACGCGGGCGAGTCGGGTGGTTGAGCAAAGCGCCGCGTGCGGTTAGAGTCTCCGCTTATGCGAGCGAGTCCGCTGCGTGCAACCGTAAGGGTCTTCGCGCCGTGCCTGGCCGTGATGCCGCTGGCGCTCGCGTCCGGCTGCAGCGGGCACCAGGCGTTCCACAGACACCCCGGCTTCGTTTCCGAATCGGATGCGGCCGCCCTCCTTCGCCAGGCGATGGACGCGTCCAACGCGGACGAGCGGAGGGAAGCGATCGTTCAACTCCGCCGCACGAAGCACATCTCGCGGGATACGGTCGTCCGCGGCTTGTGCGTCGTCGCCGAAACAGACCCCAGCGACGTCGTCCGACGGACGGCGATCGGCGGGCTGGCCCGATCGGGCCGTGCCGAGGCCCTGCCGACGCTCGTGACAATCCTGACCCGGCAAGAATCTCGCGATCCGCACGCGCGGCCGACGGCCGTAACCGTGCAAAGCGAGGCGGCCGGCGCGCTGTTGTGCCTGATCCATGACGGAGTAAGCATCACCCCGCACGAAGCAGCCATTCGCACCGCCCAGATCCAGACCCTGGCCACCGACCCGTCACGTGAAGCGCGAATGCAGGCCGCGGCCCTGCTGGGCCACCTGCCGGACCGGGAAACCCTCGACGCGCTGGTGTCGGGCCTCGGGCAGAGCGACTTCGGCGTGGTGCTGGAATGCGAGCGGTCGCTCATGCGAATGACCGGCCACACGCACAATTACGATCCGATCGCGTGGCGAGCCTGGCTGGCGGAAACGTCCGACCCCTTCGCGGACGCCGGCCGGCTGAACGCGCAACTCGAACGGAAGGAGCCGAACTGGTTTGAGCGAACCTGGGATTCCACGCGTCGTTCGCTCGCGTCGTACCGACCCAAGGAACACTGATCGAGCCCCGCTGTGCGAGCCATCGTATTCGACACGAAGCCGCGTTTTGTCGACAACCACCCGGACCCCCGGCCGGCCGCCGGCGAATGCCTGCTGAAGGTCCACACCGCGGGCATCTGCTCGACGGACCTGGAGATTCTCCGCGGATACATGGGCTTCACCGGCGTGATGGGACACGAGTTCGCCGGCACGGTCGTGGAGGGTCCGGCTCGCTGGAAGAACGCCCGGGTGGTCTGCGAGATCAACTGCGCCTGCGGCCGCTGTGACATGTGCCGGACCGGGCTGCCCACGCATTGCCGGAATCGAACGACCATCGGCATCTCCGGTCGCGACGGCTGTTTCGCCGATCTCATTACCGTGCCCGAACGGAACCTGCACCTCCTGCCGGACGCCGTTTCGGACGAAGAGGCCGTCTTCGTGGAACCCCTGGCCGCCGCCTACCAGATCATCAAGCAGTGCCCGGTGGATACACGGATGACGGTGGCGGTCGTCGGCAGCGGGCGGCTGGGACTGCTGGCCGCGCAGGTATTGGCCGGCACCGGCTGCCGGCTTCAGGTGGTCGGCCGCAACCCGCGCACGCTCGAGTTCTGTGAGAAACGGCGGATTCAGTCCGTGGCCGTGCAGGACCTCATCCCCCGGAACGACCACGATCTCGTGGTCGAGTGTACGGGCGTTCCGGAGGGCATGAAGATCGCGCTGGGCCTGGTCCGTCCGCGCGGCACCATCGTGCTCAAGAGCACGTACGCCAACCGTGAGTCGCCGAACCTCACGCCGGCCGTCATCAACGAGGTGACCATCGTGGGCAGCCGCTGCGGGCCCTTTCCGGAAGCGATCAACGCCCTGGCCCGCAGAGAGATCGAGGTCGGCCTGATGGTCGCCCGGTCATACCGGATCGAAAAAGGACTGGAGGCCCTGGAAGCCGCCGCCGATCCCCGGAACGTCAAGGTGCTGCTGCGCGTCAACCCATGACGGGCAGAGAGTCCGGCGGTTGCGCACCAGAACATGGGAACGGAGTCGCATTCGGATCATGGACGACACACGCGGGTGGAGAATCGAGAATGTGGCGGGGATCTCGCTCGCACGATCGACGATGCTGGCCCAGGCGCCGGCGCTGGTTCACGGATTCACTCTGGCCGGATTCAACATGTCCCTTCAGTCCGGACCGGACCCGGCGAACACGCCCCGGCGGCGCCAACAGCTCTGCCAGGCCCTCGGCCTGGACTTCGCGAAACTCACCGGAGCGGTCCAGGTGCACGGGGCGGAGATCGTGCCCGTCGATGAAACACTCGCCGGCGCCGGGCGGGACGACACGATCCCGCCCCTGCCGCACGTCGATGGACTCGTCACCGACAACCGGGGCATAACCCTCATGGGCATGTCCGCTGATTGTCCGATCCTCCTGGCATACGATCCCGCCCGGCCGGCCATCGGCGTCGTGCACGCGGGCTGGCGGGGAACCATCGCCTGCATCGCCCTGCGGCTGGTGGGAGTCATGGAGCGCTGCTTCGGTTCCCGCGCCGCGGACCTGCGCGTGGCCATCGCGCCAAGCGCGGGCCGGGAAGAGTTCGAAGTGAAACAAGACGTGGTCCGGCTGGCTGCCGCGCGCTGGGACGGATACCAGGTGTTCTTCCCCCACCGGAACGGCCGAACGTTCTTTGACTTGCAGAGTACAAACGTGGCACAGCTCACCGCCGCGGGCGTGCGTCCGGAGCACATCGACGTGGCCGACATGGGCACCATTCACGACGCGCGCTTCTACTCCTACCGCCGCGACGGAGCCGCCACCGGCCACGCCGCCCTCCTGGCCGCCCTGGTGTAGCCGGCGTCCGGCCCGCTGACGCCCGGGCTCGTCGTGTCGGGCGCGGCGGTCTGGCTGGGGCAGATCGTCGCCTGCTGGCGCGCGGGGCTCGGCCTGGCGGGCCTGGGATTCAGTTTCGGCCTGGCCGGCCTGACGGGGATTGCAGGGTTGATTGCCTCGGCCCGCCACCTTCGCGCTTCCGGACTGCTGATCGCGATCTACGCGGCACAGACGGTGGCCGGGGTGCTGTTCATCCCCCTCGTTCGTATTCGCTGGTGCGCGGACCCGGTTCTTCTGATCTACGCGGCGGGTTTTCTGGCAATGGCTGCCGCGCGGTCCGGCCGCGATTGACGCTCGGGCCGTCGCATCCGCGTGGCAACGGCGAGGCGGAACCGGCCGTCGGCCCCGGGCGCTCCCGCCGCGCCCCGATGCCGACTCGCCTGGAAAACCCTTCGACCCCGGGGAGACGGGCGGTCTTTTCCAAATTCCGTTTCGCGACGTTATGATGTCCGCCCGGCCGGCCGAAACGGGGTGGAATCCGACGGATACTGAGACCGTATGGGCGGACAGGAGCGGTGACTCGGACCGACATTCGTAACGTCGCCATTATTGCGCACGTGGACCACGGCAAAACGACGCTGGTGGACCAGATGCTGCGCCAGTGCTGCCAGTTTCACGACGCGCAGCTCAAGGGCGAACGCATCCTCGACTCGAACGAGCTGGAGCGCGAACGGGGCATCACCATCCTGGCCAAGAACATCGCCATCCGCTACCGCGACACGAAAATCAATCTCATCGACACTCCCGGCCACGCCGATTTCGGCGGCGAGGTGGAGCGCGTGCTGAAAATGGCCGACGGCTGCCTGCTGCTGGTGGACGCCCTGGAGGGCCCCATGCCGCAGACCCGGTTCGTCCTCAAAAAGGCCTTCGAATGCCGCCTTCGCCCTGTCGTCGTCATCAACAAGATCGACCGGACCGACGCGCGCCCCCGGGACGTGCTCGACGAGGTGCTGGATCTGTTCATCGAACTGGGCGCGGATGATCACACCCTGGAGTTCCCCACCCTCTACGCCAGCGCCACCCGGGGCTATGCCGCCACCCGCCCGACGGACCGGCCGGGCAACGTGTACGCCCTGCTGGACGCCATCTTGAAGCATATTCCTCCGCCGACCGACCAGGCCGACGCACCGCTCCAGATGCTGATCACCGCGCTGGACTACAGCGACTATGTTGGCCGGATCGGCGTCGGTCGCGTGTTTGGCGGCGTTCTTCACGCCGGCGAGGAGGTGACCGTCCTGCACCGCGACGGCACGCAGGCGCGGGAGCGGATCGGCGAACTGCACGTTTTCGACGGACTCAACCGCCAGCGGGCGGCGGAGGTGTCGGCCGGCGACATCTGCGCCGTGGTCGGCCTGCGGTCCATCGACATCGGCGACACCATCGCCGGACTGGACGATCCGCGGCCACTGCCCCCGATTGCCATCGACGAACCGACCCTGCATATGACGTTCCGCATCAACGATTCGCCGTTCGCCGGACGCGCGGGCCGATTCCTCACCAATCGGCACATACGCGACCGGCTGGAGCGCGAAGTCCGCAGCAACGTCGCCCTGCGCGTGGCGCCGGGCCATACGCAGGATGAGTTCCGCGTCTCCGGCCGGGGCCTGCTGCACCTGTCCATTCTCATCGAAAACATGCGGCGCGAGGGCTACGAACTGGCCGTCGGCAGGCCGAAGGTGATCTTCCGCGAGCAGAACGGGCACCGGACCGAGCCGATGGAGCTGTGCGTGGTGGACGTCCCGTCGCAGCACGTCGGCACGGTGATGGAGCTCATGGGCGGACGCCGCGGCATCCTGAAAACCATGCAGACCCGCGGAGAAGGCGCGCATCTGGAGTTCACCATTCCCGCCCGCGGGCTGATCGGCATGCGCAACCGGATGCTCACCGCCACCAACGGGACGGCCGTCATGCATCACAACTTCCACCAGTACGAGCCGGTTCGCGGTCCCATTCCCGGCCGGATCAACGGCGTGATGATCGCCAGCGAGGCGGGGCAGGTGACCGCCTACGCGCTCAACGGACTGGCGGACCGGGGCGACTTCTTCGTAGCGCCCGGCGAGCAGGTGTACGAAGGGCAGATCGTCGGAGAGCACTGCCGCGACAACGACCTGCCGGTGAACGTATCGCGGGCGAAGAAGATGACGAACATCCGGGCGGCGTCCGCGGACAAGACGGTCGTGCTTCGTCCGCCGCGCCAGATGACGATGGAAATGGCCCTGGAGTTCATCGGCGACGACGAACTGCTGGAAGTCACGCCGGACGCCCTGCGCCTGCGAAAACGCCATCTCAAAGACGTGGACCGCAAACGAGCCTGGCGAGGCGCGTAGCATCCGCCGAAGCGAACCACGGTCCGTTGCCCTCCGCTTTGGAGCGTGAAGAAGAAGAATGCGTGTTCCGCACCACCGGTTCGGTCCCGATGACCGTCGCAACTCCACCCACAGACCCGGACCGGCCGGTCTCCGCAGGCGACTCGCCGGGGTGTCGCTGGGCCGGCAGAACCGGCCATCTTGAGGCGTGGATGATCTGCCGTAATGGCTTCCTCCGCCCCGTGTGGGCGGGAGGCCCCGCGAGCGGAGGGGTAGCGTCTCAAAGCGCCGCGGTGGCTTCGCCGGCGGAAGCCTGGCGTGCCGGACGTTTGCTCGACGCTCGTTTGCGTGCCATGGGCGTAGTGTATACGATGTGGCTTCAGGCGTGAAGGGTGGGCAGGGGTCAGCAGCCCGGTTGCGCTCACCGAGCCGCGCCTGAACAATGGGAGGAGAGGAAACGTCACGCTGGTGGCGTTTCCTCTCTCGGTTTGTGCGATCACGATTCCTGTTCAAGCAGGACATGACCGCGGGAAACGCTACACAGCGGGATGTTCACGGCGTAGGGGACCAAGGTGCCTTGGTCATCCTTCAGGTACAGGGTACCCACGATAAACG
>JBPOIK010000162.1:0-5527 GCA_052034525.1 Planctomycetota bacterium | reverse complement strand
GCAAATTTAAACAAACAACGGGACCCTTGTCAAGTAAAAAATGCATTATCTCGCGGCGCCGCCGGGACTTCGAGCGGCCCTGCCGCCTCCTGCCCGCCGGGGGATGCCCGCCGCGAGGGCCTGGGCTCAACTGCGCCGCGTGCCGATCGTTCTTGACAATTCGGCTATATTGACCCGAATCTGATACAGAGGCGTCGGCGCGGTATCAGACGCAGGCCCGCCTCCGTGCCATCCTGGAGGAGGCGCTGTTGCGATGACGTCGGGCGAGCTGATTCCGTCACACGGCGGGTACCGGGACCTCAAGAGTTTTCAGGTGGCCCGGCTGGTCTATGACGTGACGGTGCGTTTCCGCGACGCGTACATAGAGCCTCGAAGCCGTGCCTGCGACCAGATGGTCCAGGCGGCGCGCAGCGGGATGCAGAACATCGCGGAAGGCAGCATGGCCTCGGCGACCTCCAGGAAGACCCAACTAAAACTCACCAGCGTCGCCAAGGCCAGCCTGGAAGAGCTGTGCCTCGATTACGAGGATTTCCTGCGGCAGCGCGGGCTTTCCCTGTGGGCCCGAACAGACCCCCGCCGGGAAGCGCTGTTTGAGAAGCGATGCGCGAGCGTCGATGACGTGGCCGCCTGGGCGCGCGAAGTTCACGACGGAAAACATGGTGGACTGAGTGGACCGGGTGGACCGGGTGGACCACCGGCCACCTATGCCGAGATCGCCGCCAACGCGGCCCTGCTCTTGATCACCGTCGCGTGCAGTCTCCTCGACAGGCAGATCCAAGCCCTCGCCAGCGCGTTCGAGCGCGAGGGCGGTTTCACCGAACGGCTCTACCGCGTCCGCAAACACAGCCGCCAATCCCCCGGAGACCCTCATGCCCGCTAAAAGGACCAAGTGCCCGCACCCCGCAACGCCCACCACCGGGTCCACCCGGTCTTCGCTGTCCACCGGGTCCACCCTGTCCACCGAGTCCACAGGGGCGGCCTCATTGCACCTTCTGCAACACTTCGCGCGTATCAGTGAGGCGCCCGACGCCATTTCACGCTTGCGACGGTTCATCCTCGACCTCGCCGTCCGGGGCAAGCTCGTCCCGCAGAAGCCGGAGGAGCAGTCCGCCTCCGGAGCCCTGCTCGGTTTGGGAAGCCCGCGTCAAGAGGATGGAGAGCCTGCAATCGAGGTCTCCGGAGAACACTACGTGCATTTTGGGGCTTGAACAGCAATATGCGAAGAATTAACATGAGGCGCGATAAGTATACGTACAGCCCCGGTGTACCCCATACGCCGAGCGGGGGATTTGGATGGAAATGGTGGACATTCACTGGGATCGCGACATCGACCGCCGCGAAATCCAGCAACTATCCAATGCAGATGCCATAACCGCATTCTTCGCCCGCCTCGGCTATAACACCGACGCCCGTATCGAACATACACCAGCCACGCTGCGCATTGATGCCCAGGGCGTCATCCGGCCCATCGAAGCCATCGAACGTATCGCCAATCACGACGATGCGCTACAGGTGATGCTGTTCGTCGTCAAGAGCGTCACCGTGAGCCACACCAGGGAGCTTGCCCGCCAGTTCCGCAACCGGTACGGGAATTTCCTGCTTGTGCTCACCACGCCCGATTACGACCGCTTGGATTTTGTGCTGCTCGAACGGTACAACCCCGTCCAGAAGTCCAAACCGGGATCAATGAAATTACAGGAGGCCCGCATCCGTCCCCGAGTATTGACGGTCAGCCGACGCGACCCTACGCGGCAACACCTCCGGGTCCTTCGACGGTTCACCTACACGGAGGGCGACCCTTTCGCGCAGTTTGACAAGCTGCGGTCGGCCTACGACGTCGCGGAATGGTCCGAGGAGTTTTTCAATAATCGCGCCCTCTTCTCCGACTACTACCTGAAAGAACGCCTGCGCGAGACGCCCGCCTGGGGCGAAGACCCGAAACCGGCCTATCAGGACCTGGTCGGTGTCTATGCGGGGCCGGTAAAGGACCTCCGGGGTAAACCCGTGTCCGAGGCCCGCGATAAGCTGTTTGAGCCGGTGTTCAAGAAGCTTGGGTTTGATTTTGAACCGGTAAGAGCAGCCGGTAGCGGGCACACCGAGCCGGATTACCTCCTGCGCGCTCCCGGGAACGGCAAACGCCCTCTTGCCCTGGCTCTGGTCTACTCCTGGGACCGATCGCTCGATATGAAGGACAACGAACGCGACGGCGACAGCCCGGAAGAGGTCCCCGGCGCGGTCGTCATCAGCCTGCTTGAAAAGAACCTGGCGCCCTGGGCCGTCGTGACCAACGGAAAGCTCTGGCGGCTCTACTCGCAACATACCCATAGCCGCGCCACCAATTACTACGAAATCGACCTCGAAGAGGTCATGGCCCAGGGCACCCCCAGCACCAGCGACCCCGCCGAGTCGTTTCGCGATTTCTGGCTCTTGTTCCGGTCCGGTGCATTTATCCAACACGACATCCTGATTGACGGCGAGGCAAGAAAGGCGTCGTTTCTGGATCAGCTTCTGCTTGGCAGCGAAGCCTACGCCCGCGAACTGGGCGAGCGCCTCAAAGAACGCACCTTTGTCGACATCTTTCCCCACCTGGCCAAGGGCTTTATCGAGCACATGCGCGCCCGGGAAGGCGAACACGCCGATCTCACGCAGGAGCGTCTCGACCAGGTTTTTCAGGGCACCCTGACGCTCCTCTACCGCCTGCTGTTCCTGCTGTACGCGGAATCCCGCGACCTCTTGCCGGTCCGGGAAGAGCGCGGATACTTCGAGGTAAGCCTCACCAGGTTGAAGGACGAAATTGCCAGGGCCGCCGGCCCCCTCGATGACCAGCGCGACATGGCCCTCGAAAACGCGCACGACAGCACCTCATGCGCCCTCTACGAGCGGTTCATGAATCTCTGCCGCATCGTGGAGAACGGCGACGAAGGCGTAAACGTCCCCGTGTACAACGGCGGACTCTTCATGACAACACCCGACGACAGCGACGACACGCCCGAGGCCCAAAACGCCCGGTTTCTGCAGCAGTACAAGGTACCCGATCTGCACTTCGCCAAGGCCCTCGACCGCCTGGCCCGGGATGAAGACCCCAAGCGCCTCGACCTGGTCCCCATCGACTTCAAATCGCTGGGCGTGCGCCAATTGGGCTCCATCTACGAAGGACTGCTGGAGTTCAAACTCCGCATTGCTCCAACGAAAATGGCCATCGTTAAAGGCAAGAAGTCCGAGCAGATCATCCCCTATACCGAAGCAGCCAAGACGAAATCCAGAATCCTGACCCACAAGAAGGCCGACGGCGGCGGCGAGCGCGTGCTGCCACGCGGCGCGGTCTACCTGGAGAACGACAAGGGCGAGCGCAAAGCAACCGGCAGCTATTACACGCCCGACCACATCGTCAAGTACATCGTCGAACACACGGTCGGGCCGGTCCTTCAGGCGAAATTCGAGGCGTTGCGCCCGAAACTGCGCCAGGCCGAAAAGCTGCGCAAGGCCTTTGATAAGAAACAGGAAGGCCTCAAGAGCGCCGGACTGAGGCCCGAAGCCTCCGCCAAAGCCGACCTCATCGGACGCGAACTCGTCGATGAGATCATCGGCGCCCGCGTCGTCGACCCCGCCATGGGGTCCGGACACTTCCTGGTCGAAACGGTCGACTTCATCACCGACAAAACCCTCGATTTCCTCAACGCGTTCCCCTGGAACCCCGTCTCCGCCCATCTCGAACGAATGCGCGGCGACATTCGCCGCGAGATGGAACGCCAGAAAATAACGATCAATGAAAACAAACTGACCGACGTGAACCTCCTGAAACGCCACATCCTCAAACAGTGCATCTACGGCGTTGACCTCAACCCCATGGCCGTCGAACTGGCCAAGGTCTCGCTCTGGCTCGATTGTTTCACCCTGGGCGCGCCCCTGTCGTTTCTCGACCACCACATCAAATGCGGCAACAGCCTCATCGGCGTCACGGTCAAAGAGGTCCGCGAAGCCTCCGAATCGGGCCAGGGCATGCTCTGGGGCACGCAGTGGGAAGGTTTTAAGCTGGCCACCGAAGCCATGCGGCACGTGGGCGCACTCTCCGACGTGACCAGCGACCAGGCCAGAGAATCCCGCCGTGAATTCAAAAAGGCCGCCAGCGGCATCTCCCCCTTCAAGCTCATGCTCGATGTCTACGCCAGCCAGTGGTTTGGCAATGAACCCTACTGGCACAAAGCCGCCAAGGGCGACAAGTCCCGCAAACGCGAACTCATCCGCCCCGCCATCGACTTCCTCAACAGCATGAATTTCAGCGCCTGGCTCAGCGATCCGCACGCTCCGAGCGTCCTGACCGACGCCGGGGAACGCACGATCGCCGAAACCGCCCTTCGCGCCGCGCGGGAAAAACGCTTTTTCCATTGGGAACTCGAATTCCCCGAGGTCTTTTTCGGCCCGCGCCAAGGCTCCGCCACCGCCATCGAACGCAAACCCGAGGCCGGGTTCGATGCGGTCGTAGGCAACCCGCCCTACGTCCGCCAGGAAGGCCTGGGCGAAGACAAACCCTTCTTCGAGGCCAATCACGCGCCCGTTTACGCCGGAATCGCCGACATCTACGTCTACTTCTACCACCGGGGACTCACCCTCTGCCGCCAGAACGGCCGCTTCGGCATGATCACCTCGAACAAATACCTTCGCGCCGGTTACGGAGAAAAACTCCGCGCGTTCCTCGCCCAATTCGCCATCCAGCAGATCATCGACTTCCGCGACCTGCCCGTCTTTCCCGATGCCGCCGCCTACCCCCTCGTGCTCATCGCCAGGCATGCGCCCAGCGGCGAAAACCACCAGGTACAGACCCATACGGTCGCCGATATGGCCGAGGCCAACGAGATCGCAACCGCCATGCGCCGGTGCGCCTCGCCCCAGGTCATCACCTCCCTCAAATCCAGCGGATGGGTCCTGCAGAACCCCGACGTGCTGCGCCTACTCGACAAGATACGCAACGCCGGACGCCCCCTCGGCGAAGTCGTCGACGGCAAGTTCTACCGGGGTGTGTTAACCGGCTTCAACGAGGCGTTTGTCATCGACGAGGCCAAACGCGCCGAACTCATCGCCCGGGACCCCAAGAGCGACGAAATCATCAAGCCCTTCCTCCGGGGCCGTGACATCAAACGCTGGCGCGTGCAGTGGGCCGGGTTGTATCTGATCAAAACCGAGATCGGCGTCAATATCAAACGCTATCCCGCCATCTTCGACCATCTGAAACACTATGAACCCCAACTCAAGAAGCGCTGCGACAAAGGCAAATACTGGTGGGAACTGCGTGCGTGTGACTACTACGAGGAATTCGAGAAGCCGAAGATTGTCTATCCTAATATCTTCAAACGTGCGACATTTGCCTATGACGATGCCGGTTTCTATAGCAATCAGAAGACCTTCATCATCCCCACAACAGACTATGGACTGCTTTGCATCCTGAACAGCGACGTTGTCCATTTCTGGTGCACGCATTCACTCCCACCGTTACAGAACGGTTACAGGGAACCGAGTGCTCTGTACTTCG
>JBPOIK010000064.1:0-13193 GCA_052034525.1 Planctomycetota bacterium | reverse complement strand
CTGATGTCGGCGACACCGTGACCTACACCGCCACGCTCCGCAACCGCGGTACCAACACGATAACGGGTCCGGTCGCGGGCACGTGGCGATACGACAACAGCGTGGTCGAGACCGTGAGCATTCCGGGACCGATCGCACCCGGCGCAACGGTCACCCGTTCTCTCAACCGGACCTGGGACGGCACGTCGCACGAGGTGAAGTTCAGCATCGACATGGTCGACGCCCGGGCCGGCAACAACACGCTGTCGATCGACACGATGTCCGTGCCGTTCCTGACCTACGTGGACGTCAGCTTCATCGAGGACTTCCGCGAAAAGAGCACGCCCGGCTATCCGCAGGCCGCCACGGACGACATCATCGACTGGCTCCAGCGCCACGCAGCCGAGATGAACCGGATGTTCGCCGACGCCTCGTGCCTCAAGCGGATTCATTACAACGTGCTGGACGTTCTGAACGACGGCGATCCCCTGCCCGGAATCGATCGTACGCCCTACGGCATCTTTCCGCTGCGTTACGACGGGTTAAACTACGGCGATCCGCGATTGTCGGGGTACTACCATGCCGACGTGGACATCGACTACGGTCTGCTCCATGAGATGGGGCACCAGCTCGGCCTGGTGGACCTGTATCGCCTGGACATCGGCGCCGAGGCGAACCACGTCAGCGGACAGGGTTATTCGGGGCCGGCCTGCCTCATGCTCGGATGCAGCCCCTTCTTCTCTACCCATTCGGCGCTAGCGATGAATCACTGGTACGACAAGGCCCACGGCTACTATGGACAGTACCTCTACAGCATGCCCGAGACCGTCCGGATGCGATTCATCGGGCTGGACGGCCGGCCGCTGACTGGCGCCACGATCAAGATGTACCAGAAGGCTGAGCGAAGCGGCCAGGGAGAGGTGATCTCCACTCAGATCAAAGCGCAGGGCATCACAGACGCCAACGGAGAGTGGGAGCTCCCCAACGTTCCCATCGACACGGGCATGGTGCCCACTACCTACGCCGGCGACACCCTGCGGCCCAACCCGTTCGGATACGTGGCGGTCATCGCCACGAACGGCCTGCTTCACTTCCGTATCGAGAAGGACGGCGGCGTCGATTACGCCTGGCTCGACATTACCGAGGTCAACGTCGCCTACTGGCAGGGTCAGACCGACGTGGCGGTGTTTGAGCGTAATGTGGCCGTCGGCGGCCCGATCCAGTTCGCCCCGCCGCCGGATATGACGGAACTGAACGCATACGACTGGACGGCCTGGGCCCAGGGCTCCGACGCGCTGCATACGTATGTCGTGGACGACACGAACGCCGGTTTCCATCCGGTCGGCGACGGCTCCATCCGGTTCGTCACCGACGGCGGGTTCGACACGTCGATTCGTTATCCGCGGACGAAGACGGCGTGGTGGGATCTGTCCGGCGCGACGCATCTGAACGTGCGGCTCCGCACGGTGAATCCCAACGGGGGATTCCAGAACGGCAGCCCCTGGATCCGGCTGTTGGACAGCGAGAACAACTATTTTCAGTACCAGTGGTATTCTGGCAGCACTCCCGTTGAGAAACTGAACGAGACCATGGGCACGTGGCGGTCGTATTCGATCCCCCTGAACGCCCCGGCCCCGCCGACGAACGGCTGGGCCCGGACGATCAGCGGCACGCCGAGCCTGAGCAACATTCAGTACGTTGAGATTCACGCCGACACGTGGGGCAGCGGATTCACCATGTGGGTGGACGGGCTGGGGTTCACGCCGCAGCCGTACTGCCTGGGCGATGGAAACTACGATTCGTTCTCGGATCTGGAGGATTTTGCGCTGTTCCAGCAGTGTTACTCCGGTTCCGGCGTCTGTGCGGCCGCCGGATGCGAGCCGTTCGACTGGAACGGCGACTGTGACGTGGACGCGGCCGATCTGGCCTCCTTCGCACCGGCGATGACCGGTCCGAGCGAGCCGATGGCCGAGTGCAATTGATGGGAATGACGCGGCGTCCGCACAGATCACGGCCGGAACGCCCGTGGCCGCGCCTTTGTCTCCGCTCCGATCGGTCGAGTCCGAGAGGGCCGGATCACGGAGTCGGCGCGGGGGCGCCCGGATCGGCGGTGGTCAGATAGCGTGAGGCGAGGCTGACGAGGCTGGGGTCGGTGGCGTGGTCTACGACCCAGCGGAAGTCCGCCAGCGCGCCCTGGACGTTGCCGCTGTCCCAGCGGGCCTGGCCGCGGCTGTAGTACGCGTAGCTGTAATCCGGATTGGTCTTGAGGGCGCGGTCGTAGTCTTCCAGTGCGCTCTTCAGATCGCCCGTCTGCCGGTGGATGTCGCCGCGCGTGCAGAAGGCGAATGCGTTCTTCGGGTCCAGTTTCAGTACCTGGTTCAGATCGGCGATGGCGCCTTTCCAGTCGCCGGAACGCTCGCGTGCGTCGGCCCGGGCGATATACGCATTGATATTGTCCGGCTGCATGGCGATCACACGGTTGAAGTCGGCGATGGCGCCGGAAAGCTTGTCCCAGGTCGCTCGCGTCGTGCCGCGATGGTAATACGCCTCGGCGCTGTCCGGTGCGAGGCGGATGGCCTGCGTGTAGTCATCCACGGCGCCGTAGCGATCGCCGCGATCGCGGCGGGCGTTGGCCCGTTCCAGGAAGGCCCGGGCGTCGTTGGGTCGCAGTTCCAGGGCCTTGTTCAGGTCGGCGACGGCGCCGGAATGGTTGTCAGACGCCCGCCGCGCCAACGCACGATCGACGTAATAATCGGGAATCGTCGGGTTGAGCTGGATAGCCCGGGTCTGGTCCGCTTCGGCGGCCGCGGCGTCTTTGCGCTGCAGGCGAGTTCGCCCGCGAGCGTTCCAAGCGTCGGCGTTGTCCGGGGCCAGCTCGATGGCCAGGTTCAGATCCTCCTCGGCGGGTCCAATCAACCCCTGCTCCAGGTTGGCGCGACCGCGCACCAGGAGCATGTCCGCGCGGTTCCCGGAGGCCGAGAGCACGCGGCCGGCGTCTTCCGCGGCGCCCTTGGCGTCGCCGGCGGTCAGGCGAGCGGCCGCGCGTCGTCCGCGCACCTCGTGGTTGTCCGCGGACCGTTCGAGAATTCGATCGTAATCCGAGACGGCGGATTGGGGATCGCCGCTTCGCAAATGCACTTCGGCGCGGCGGAGCAGTGCGTTGACATGGTGCGGATCGGCGGCGAGTACGCGACCGTAGCTTTCGAGGGCGGCGGGCACATCGCCGGACGCCGCCTGGACGCCGGCCAGCTTGCAGATCAGGTCTGCGTTGCGCGGCTCGATGGTCAGGGCCTGCTGGTAGCGTTCAATCGCCGCGGCGAAATCGGCGGAGGCCACACAGCGCTCGGCCGAACGGAGAAGACCGGCCAGGGGGTCCGTCTGGGCGACCGCCTGCCTCGGCTCGTAGTAGAAACGATAACCCCCCGCGGCGGCCAGCAGGATGGCGCAGAAAAAGATGCCCCAGAGTCCCCCCCGAGATCGCCGGGGCTGTTCCTCGGCCGGTCGCTGTTTCCACTGCCCCAGTCTGTTGCTTGCTCGCCTTCTCATGGTTGCCTATCAGCCTGAGGTCTGATCGCGGAGTCCTCTACCGTATCGGTCCGCCCCGTGCCCGTGTTGGATTGAATCCCGGATCGCCCGGGTTCCCGGACGCCCGCCGCGAAATAGCGGACCTGCGCTAGCCTTTGCGACCGAACCAGCCGCGCTTGCCTCTGGATTTCTCGGACTTCTGCTCGGATCGAATCTGCTGGAGCAGTTCCTGATCCGTTTTTCCAGGCGAGAGGCGGCGCAAGGTTTTGAGCTTGGTCTGCGTCTCCTCGTCAAGTCCGGGCGGCATGGGAACATCCGTACTGGACGGTGCCGGCGGCTCCGGCACTGCGCCGGGCACGAACTTGGCGCTGGGCGGATCCGCTGCCGGCGCAGCCTTCGCACCGGGGCTCTTGCTTTTGCGCTTTGTCGTCGCTGCTGGCTCGCCTTTGACGGTCGATTCGGCGGGCTCCTGCGGCGCTTTTGGATCAGGCGGCTCCACGGATGGGGGCTTCTTGACCGCATGCGGAGTGGGCTTCTCTCCGAGCGCCGCCGGGGCCAGGGCATCCGGGTTTCCGCTGCTGAGCTTCGCTTCGAGCTTGTTCAGTGCCTCTTCACGTTCGGCCAGCAGCCGTTCCTGCTCCTGAATGGCCTTCTCGGCCTCTTCCACCTGTGCGGCCAGGCTTGCTTCGGCCTGCTTCTGCCACTGCGCGAATTCCTTACGTTCCTGTTCCAGCTTGCGGAGATCCTCTTCCAGATTTCCGATCGTCCCACCGTCGGATGGTCCGGAACCGCCGGCCGTCTCACGCTCGGCAACGATCGCCTCCAGCTCGCGACAACGCGCCTCGGCGTCGGCGAGGCGCTTTTCGATTGCCTGCCGCTCGGCGTCGTCGGGTCCGGTAGCGGCCTCCGCGTCGTTCTGCCGGCGATCCAGCGCTTCACGTTCGGACGCGATGGCCTTTTTCTGTGATTCCAGTTCGCCGCGCGTCCGCTCGAGCTCCCGCATGCGTTGCGTGGTTTCCTGCTCGTTGCGCGTGATCTGCTCCAGACGCGCATCCAGCTCCTGTTGAAGCTGTTGCATGTGAGCGGACTGCTCGGCGGCCTGTTGCTCGCGTTCCTGGGCCTGCTTCAGCGCGGCTTGCAGCTTCTGTTCCTGCTGCGCCAGGTCCTGCGCCTGGGTCTCCAGGGCCCGTTCACGACCGTTCAATTCGTCGTGCCGGAGCTGGACCTGCTCCTTCTGCTGAGCTATCTCCGCGCGACGGGTTTCCAGTTCCTCGTATTGCTTGCCGAAACCCGCCCCATGCTTCTTGCGTTCCGCGTCGAGGGCCGCCCGGTCGTCCGCGATTTCCTTTTCCCGAACGCGCAGTTTTTCGCGCAGACGGCTCGTCTCCGCGGTCTGCTCGGCGAGCTTGTTCTCGCGGAGGGCGAGTTCTTCGCTTCGGGCGGCGAGCGTCCGGTCGAGCTGCTCCACCTGCTGGCGGTTCTCGGCGAGCCTGGCCTCTGCCGCCTCGAGCTGCCGCTGACGCTCGGCGAGTTCCGCCCTGCGGCGATCCGACTCATCCAGCCGCTGTTTGGCCTGGTTCCAGTGCTTCTCGACCTCGTTCCGCAAATGATCCAGCTCGTGGCTGCGGACCTCCAGTTTTTCCTGGGCCTGGGTCTGTTCCCGCTGGAAGGCCTTGCGGGCTTCCGCGATTTCGCGCTCGGCGGCCGCGGACTGTTTCTGCCGCTCTTCCAGGCGTTCGGTCTGTTCGGCCAGGGAGTCTTCCGTCTGCTGGAACGCCTGAAGGCGCTGGCCCATCTCGACCTCGCGCTCTTCAAGCTGGGCGGCCTTCTCGTTGAGTTTCTGCTCGCGGCCGGTCAAGCGGGCGCGCGCGGCCTCGACTTCCTCCCGGCCGGCGGCCAGCGCCCGTTCGCGCGCCTCAATATCGTTGACCCGGTCCTGCAGTTCCGTGAGCTGCTGCTGGACCTCGGCGCGCTGCCGGTTGACCTGCGCACGCACCTCGTCCAGCTCCTCGTACTGACGGGCGAAGCCGGCGCCCTGCTGCTGGCGCTCGAGCTCCAGAGCGGTCCGGTCCGATTCGATGGCGGCCTGTTTGGCTTCGAAGGCATCGCGCAGCTCGCGCAGCTCCTTGCCCTGTTCGGAGAGCTGCCGGCGCTGTTCCTCCAGTTCACGCTGGCGTGCGTCGAGCTGCTGCGTACGGGCCGTCAGCTCCTGGTTGCGCGCGGCATATTCTTCCGTCGCTTCGACGCAACGGGCCCGCTCGGCGTCCAGTTCCCGGTCGCGGGCCTCCACCTCCCGTTGACGGGCGGAGAGCTCGCTCTCCCGGCTGCGCGCGGCCTCCAGCCGCTGCTTGACCGCCTCGTCCGCCTCGGCGAGCGCCTTGGCCGCTTCGTCCAGGTCTTCCTGGCGTCGCCGGGTGTCCTCGCGAGCCTCGTCCAGCTCCGCGCGACGCGTCTCAAACTCCCGCAATTCGGCGTTGAGCTTCTCGCGATCCTGGCGGAGTTGGTCCCGCTGTTGGCCGGTCGCCTCCTCGATGGCGCACCGGCGCTCGGCGAGCTCCTGCTCCTGCCGGGAGAGCGTGGCCTCGCGCTGGTCCAGGGTTTCCCGGGTGGCGCTGAGTTCCGCCTCACGCCGATCCGCCTGCGCGATGCTCTGCTGGAATGATCGCTCCCGGGCCTCCAGGGCGGCCTGGGTTTCCTCGAGATGCTTCTCCCGCTCGCGGGCCCGAACGAGCTGCGCCTCCAGAGCCTGGCTCTGGGAAACGAGTTGCTGTCTCTCCGCCTCCAGTTCCTTGCGGGCCGTCTCCAACGCCTGTTCGCGCTGGTCGAGCGCCGGCTGGGCCTGCTGGAGTTCGCCTAGACGGCGGGAGAGGTCAGCCTCACGGGATGCATGTTCGCTGGTTTGTTTCTGGAGCCGGGCCAGCAGTTCGCCGGCTTGCTTTTCGAAGACGGCGACTTTCTGGGAGAGAGAATCCAGCGCCGTTCCAAGCTGCGCGTCCGCGGCGGCCAGGTCGGCTGCCAGGTTCGGTTCCGGCATTGCCGCCACGGGGCGACCGTCGTGTGCTTTTCCCTTTGCCATCGTCGCGCAGCTCGCCACAACCCTGTGGCCGCGCTGCCCCCGTTGGTTCTTTCATCAAACTCCTGCGTTCGGCCCGGCCGGCGAGGACGCCTTGTGGCCGGCGCGCCGGAGCGTAACGTCCCGACGATCCGCGTCACGGTCCGGATCGTCGCACGGCACCTTCGCACCCTCAACATACAATTCGGCTCCGGCCAGTGGGCAAGCAAACCGTCTGCCCGCGCCGCGATCATGCCTTATGGGACGGCAAGCGGTCCGGGTGCCTGCGATTTTGACAGCCCGCAAGGAGCGTCCGGGAAACCGCCAGCGTGGTGGCCGCGGGGGGCCGTCCGAGAATGCCGCTGCAAAAGTCCGCAGGGCAAATCTCCGAGTCTTATTGTACGTTGCCGGTTGTGGCAATGTCCGGCCGGAGCGTCCGCGCCGCGCGGACGTCGTTACTGTGCACCGGCGGTCGGATCGGCGGAAAGGTGACATGGCTGAGCGGAAAACGGCATCTCAGGCGGATCCGGCTTCCGTCGAGATTGTTGCGCTGGGGGAAGAGCTCCGCGCGGCCATCGGCGCCGTTCAGCAGCAGATGCAGACCCGCGCCGACATCGTGACGCGGATCGACCAGGAACTGCGCGCCCGCAGCGAATCGATCGAGCAGCAGTGGCACAAACTTCAGGAGGTCCAGACCTCCCTGGAGCGTGAGCAGGCCGCCCACAGCAGCGAGTCCGACGTCCGTCTGCGGGGGCTCGAACAGCGTGAGCAGGAGTGTGACGCGCGCCAGGCGAAGCTTGACGAACTGACGCGTGAACTCCAGTCGCGTCAGAAGAACGTGGAGGACCTGGAGAAATCCCTCCAAAGCGCTCAGGAGGAACTGTCTCGCCAGCGCGGAACGCTGGACGGCCTTCAGAAGGAGAGAGAATCGCTGACGCAGACCCAGGACCTGGTGGAGGCCAAAGCGCAGGAAATGGCCCGGCTGGAGGCGGATTTGACGGCGGCCGTCACGGAACTGGAAGCGCGCAATCGTGAGTTCGACCAGCGGGAGCAGGAACTGGCCGAGGCCGAAGCCCGGATCGCGGCGCAGCGACGCGAGCTGGATGAGGCACGCGAGGGAATCGCCACGTTCCAGGATCAGTTGGAGCGCGAGCGCCGGGAGTTGAGCGCGCAGCGGGCCGAACTAGCGGAACGTCTGGGCCTTGCGCCGCCGGAACCGGTGGAGCCGGTCAAGCCGATCGTGCAGGCGCCGTCCGCGCCGCCGGCCGCACAGGCCGCCCCGGCGGCGGCACCGGAGCCGCCGGCGGAATCGGGTGGGTTGGTGGACCGGTTCCGCAAGCTCCGGCGTGACGCCAAACGTCGGGCCATCGGGGGAATGTAGAGGGAATTGTGGAAGGATGCGTGACTGGCGGAGTGTGTTCGGGAAGGTGAGCCGCAGATGGCATTGAAGCTCTTCTTCAGAAAACGACGTCTGGCCCGCGACGGCGACGCCCGCGCGGCGGCGGATGCGGCGGTCGTGGCCGAACGTACTTATGAGCCGGCGCCGGCGGAACCGCCGCAGCGCGACCCGCTCAAGCGCCTCTGGCAGCAGGAGCGGTTCGGCCTGATCCTCCGACAGGCCGACAAATGGCGCACGCACCCCGGCGGCGACGCCGTTCTTCAGGCGGCGACGAACCTTCTCGAGGAGCGGATGGCTCTGGTGCCGGATGGCACGGTCAGCCTGCCGACGACGCTGAGCGATGATCCGGGCACACCCGAGATCGACCTGTCCGTGGACTCGTTTTTGATTGCGGTCACGCCGGTGACCAACGCACAGTTTCAGCGGTTTGTGGACGCGGAGGCGTACGACGAGCTCGAACTGTGGCCCAAGGACATCTGGCCGCATCTCATCGAGTTCCACGACCAGACCGGCACGCCCGGCCCGCGCTACTGGCGCGGCGGGCGGCACGATCATCGTCTGGCCAACCACCCGGTGGTCGGGCTGAGCTGGTTTGAGGCGAGGGCCTATGCGCTGTGGTGCGGATTGCGCCTGCCCACCGAAGCGGAATGGCAGATGGCGGCAAGCTGGCATATTCGCAGCTCCGCGAACGTCTACCGCCGGTTTCCGTGGGGTGACGCCATGGACCGCGAGCGGTGCAATCTGTGGATCTCCGGAATCGGCGAGACCGTGCCGGTGGACGCCTACCCACGGGGCGCCGCACCGAACAACGTGCTGCAACTGGTGGGGAATGTCTGGGAATGGAACAGCTCGGATTTTGAGGTGACGGACGCCGACGGCCGGCCTGTGCTGGGCGAGATGCCCATGAAGGGTCTGCGCGGCGGGGCGTTTGACACGTATTTCGAGAACCAGGCGACGAGCACGTTTCGAACGGGTCTGATCGCCCTGGCCCGCTCGCACAACGTGGGTGTCCGGTGTGCGATGGATCTGAAGGACGCGACCTGGCTGAAAGGGTAGCCGCAGCGGCGGAGCGGATCGTGATCTCATGAGTTCAGCCTTGGCGGAACGTATGCACTACTGCCTCATCTGTGAGGCGAAAAATGACCCGGAAGCGGTGCTCTGCTCCGAGTGCTCGGCTCCAATGGCACTCATTCAGGAGGCGGTGCAGCAGGACCGCGAACCCTGTATTGTCAGCGTGATCGGTGACACGAACGTCGGCAAGACCGTGTATCTGGGCTTCCTGCTGGACATGCTGTCCAAACGGGCCGGGGACTTCGAGGCCATCCCGAAAGGGGCTTACTCCGTCAACCTTCAGCAGGCGGTGATCAGCTATCTGTCACGCCGAAGCTTCCCGCCCAAGACGCCGAGCGAGGTGGACCTGTGGAACTGGGCCTATTACCAGGTCGTGCTGCGAGGCGGCGGCACGAACTGGTTTGACCTGGTCATGCCGGACATGGCCGGCGAGGCCCTGGCGGCCGAGGTGGACAACCCCAAGTCCTTTCAGGTCATCCACAACCTGCTGGCCAAAAGCGAGGGATGCATCGTGCTCATCGACGCGGCGGTGGCCAGCACGGGCTCGCCGCAGCCGGACTTCTTCGGCCTCAAACTGATGAGCTACGTGGACGACATGTTCGCGGTCAAGCGGGGCGACAAGATCGACGTGCCCGTGGCGGTGGTGCTCTGTAAGGCGGACTACTGCCCGGAAAGCTTCGACAATCCGGCCCGGTTCGCCCAGACCAACCTGAATCGAACCTGGAATATCTGCGAGGCCCGCTTCCAGAACGTGCAGTTCTTCGCGGCCTCCGTCGTGGGCTCTCTGGCCTACGGGACGGACGAGGACGGAAACATCGTGTCGGTGCCGCTGCACTGCGCGCCGCGCGGAATCCTGGAGCCGTTTCAGTGGATTCTCAGTCGACTGTGATGGAGGTCTCAGCCGATTCGGCTGCGACGTCCGGCACCGTCATGTGCGACCAGGCGGTGTTCTCCTCGGTCCGCACGCCGACCGGGCAGGGATACCGTATCATCGCGGCCAGCAAGGGGCTGACCCCGGAGGAGAAGCGGGACATCACCACGCGCAGCCCGTCGCACGGCGGGCTCTGTGACGAGGGACCGGATGCCTCCGCGGTGGCGTTCTATCGACTGAGCACCGGGCGCTTGGCCCTTTCCTACAGTTGCGACGCCGGAGCCGAACACACCGGCCGCGGCGTGCGGCGAATCTATACCCACATTACCGTCATCGCGGAGTCGGATTTCGCCCGGTTCGGGTACAACCCGTCCAACGTGCTGATGGCCGTGGACGCCTGTGGGGTGCTTCAGGTGCAGCTCAAGCCGCCCCATATTCTGGACGAGCTGGTGTTGAGGCCGTCGAACCGCACCGACCCCGAGCGCGCCGCGGCGGCCGCGAAGCGTTGCGGTGCCCAGTGGGTGGTGTATGCCTTATCGCTGGTGCTCGGCAACCAACGGGTGGTGACGGGCGGCACGTTCGATCCGGGAGACTGGATCGAGGCCGTCCTCTTCGGCGTGCCCGGACCTCTGCGGGCCGATGTCTCGTTCTCCGCTGGGCTGCGGTACACGGTGGGGCGGCCCTACGGGCTCAGCGCGGTCAACGGGGACTTGCAGAAGGCCCGGCGTCTCGTCCGCGGGCAGAAGGTGACTTATCTGGAGCCCGAGTCCCAGGAGGCCGCGCCGGCACCGAACAATTCCGCCTGGCTGCGGATGGTGGAATACCACTATCGAGACGGACGCTGCAAAACGCTGGCCGAGCTCACATCGCAGCCGATCCCCGACTGCTCCATGGCGGCCCTGGATCGCATTGCGGTTCTGGCCCTGGACGCGGATGTCGCGGCTTCGGCTCGAACGGTCGATCTGCTGAAGCTTGTCGAAGATCGTTCGGACATCAAAACGCAGAACTCCTTCGAGGCCGGCCTTCTGGACAGACTGCACACCGCGATTCAGAAGCACCTGTGCGAGCGGCTCCAACACGAGTGCGACCTTCAGCCATTCCTGTCCGACCTCACCCGCCTCCTCCAACAGTCGCGTCGGGCGGCGGACATCGTGCTGCCGGCCGTTCGGCTCACGATTCAGCGTCTGTCCACGACGGCCCCCCATCGGGCGGCGGCCTTCGCCCTGGAGGCCGTGGCGGCCTGCCACGAGGCGGACCATGTGGCGGCCCTCACTCCCAGCCTGGCCGAGGTGCTCGGCGGCTTCCATGCCTGGGTGCTGTCCGCGATGCCGAAGGATCTGGAGGCTGGCCGGGCAGTCCTCTGCGAGTGGCAGTTCAAGCGGCCGGACGCCGAAGAGGTGACGGCCATCCTGGCCCAGATCGACGACCGCCTGCAAGCCCTGCAAGACAGTTGAGAGTGTCGAAGTCCGCCTTCGCGGTAGTGCCTGCCCGCCGCCGGGCCTGTGGCACAGTCGGTCACGCTATCGTCAGCGCTCCTCGTCGCGCGCCGCGAAGGAACGAGGCAGGCTTGTGGCCGGAGAGCCGGGGCACGGCGGGTCGGTGCCTTGGTGTGCGCTGGGCGGGCAGCCCCCTCCGGGGGGCAACGAGATCCATTCTGTCGTCATATGCCCAATAATATATGATTTTGTGTAGATTCACGGCGAATTTACCTTGACTGTCAGACAAATGTGGGCCATATGTGAAAATGTGTAGCCTGATCGGGCTGCCACCTTACATTGTCCGACACGGATCGTCTTCTGCCGCAAGGCGTCATATCTGTCAACCATTCGATCGGGCGCCGAACCTCTGACGGCGCGATGGAGGTCTTGTCATGGCAGTTCTGAACCTGAATGGACGCGGGCGAGTGGTGGGTTTCACGCTGGTTGAGTTGTTGGTGGTGGTATCGATTGTTGCGCTGTTGATTTCCATTCTGCTCCCTCCGCTCAAGAGCGCGCGAGAGCAGGCGAAGCAGGCGGTATGTCTGGCCAACCTGAGCGGACTGGCCAAGGCGTCCATGACTTATTCGAACGAGGACGCCGCCAACGTGGTGATGCCGTGCTGTACGGAGTTCGGCAAGCCCAGCACGGTAGCACCCGGCCAGAAGACGGTGAATGCCGAGTTTGGCTGGGGTGGAAAGAGCGGGCGGGGCAGGTATGGCCCGCAGAACATGAACGAAGGGCCGCTTTCGGTATGGGGTCCGCAGCACAAGCGCGGTGCGGCCAGCCGCCCGCTGAACCGCATGATGTACCGGAGCATCAACAAGGTGTTACCCGGCGACTCAGAGGGCATCGAGAACGACCAGAACCTTCGTTTCAGCATTTACAGGTGCCCGAGCGATACCGGGTACACCGCGAGGAACTGGGACACGTACTGGGCCACATCGACCAGCGGTTTTGTGGGCAGCACGCTCAGCGCCTACGATCATTTCGGCAACAGCTATGGGGGTTCGACCGCTTTTGTCTGTGCGACGCAGAACGGATCGTGCGTGGGTATGGTGAAGAGCGCGACGCCGTTTCTATATCCCTTGGCCCGCATCCGGAACACGTCAAACACGGTGCTCTATCGGGAGGCGAACAGCCTGTATGCCTACCACCTCAAGTCGCCGGAAGACGAGTCCAATCCCTGCAATTACGATGAGGCTCCGAACGCCATCGTGAAGGGCTGGCACGGGCGCAACTGGCGTTTCACGGCCTGTTTCACCGACGGTCACGCGAGGGTGATCCGAATGCCGGGCAAGCAACCGGAATGCTCTCTCGATTTTTCTCCCCTCGGCGGCAACAATACAGACCCGCAGGAGAACTGGGGGTGCGTGCGGATGCGAGGAGACGGCTGGCAACTGGACACGCTCCCGTCGCCGCCGATCAGCATTGGCCTGACCGTGTCCGACATGGGGCCGTAGAGCCGGGCGGAAGCTCCGTGCCCGGCCGGCTTCGCGGAGCATCGCCAACCTGCGTCTGCCTTGCGGATCCGACCGGCGGGGAGAAACAGTTCACAGTCACCCGGAGGCTTGCCTGCGGCGTATGGACCGGCCGCGCGATTCTCAGCGAACGGCAATTCAGGCGGCCGGAATCCGACAAAGTGCCGGCCATCCTAAATAAAGTTGCGCTGTAATGAGGCCGCGCGTAAGATGGGCGTTCCCAGATAATTACGAACGCCGGTCCATCCGGCAGAAAGGGAACGCCCAAGAAACCCAGTGTCATTCAACTGTCGCGACAAAGCAAGCGCCGATTTCGACGCCTCATCCACAAGACCAAGGA
>JBPOIK010000141.1:0-25593 GCA_052034525.1 Planctomycetota bacterium | reverse complement strand
CCGTCCATCAACACCGACGGCCATCTGGACCCCGAGGAATATGCCCGCGTGGAGCTCTGCGACATCATGGTGCCGCTGCCGCCGACGCAGTACAGCGAGTTCGCCGCGTGTCTGAGCGGTCCCGGGCTGCCTCCCGCTCCGACGTGTCCCTGCTGGGTGGATGCCGACTACGACGGCGACGGCGACGTGGACTTGGCGGACTTCGCTCGATTCGTCGTCGAATGAACCCGGGGTCCGGCCTGGAGCGACACCGACTCGCGGAACTCACACCCGCGGCGTCCGGGCCAATCCGGATCCCGATGATCAGGAGGGGGGCACGCGCAGACGAGCCGCCGGACCGTGACGGGCGCTGCGTTCGGATGGAAGAAGAGCCTCCAGCCCGGCCGGGGCCGCGCCTCCGTGGCCTTACTGCAACTGCTCGATCTCGCTGTCCTTCTCGAGGAACCCTTCGAGCTTGCGGGAACGCACCGGGTGCTGGAGTTTGCGGATGGCCTTGGCTTCGACCTGCCGGACCCGTTCGCGCGTCACCTTGAAGATTTTGCCCACCTCTTCGAGCGTGTATGTGTACCCGTCGCCGATCCCGTAGCGGAGCTTGATGATTTCCCGCTCGCGGTACGTGAGCGTTTTGAGCACTTCTTCGATGCGGTCCTTGAGCATCTCGCTGCCCGCCGACGATATGGGCGACTCCGCCCGCTCGTCTTCGATGAAATCTCCGAAGTACGAGTCTTCGCTCTCGCCCACCGGCCGGTCCAGGGAGATCGGGTGCCGGCTGATTTTCAGAACGCGACGCGCCTCCGAAACCGGCATTTCCGCCCGGGAGGCGATCTCATCAATGGTCGGCTCGCGGCCCAGTTCCTGAAGGAGCTGGCGGCTGATGTTGCGCAGGCGGCTCATGGTTTCGATCATATGAACGGGAATGCGGATGGTGCGGGCGTGGTCCGCGATGGCCCGCGTGATCGCCTGACGGATCCACCAGGTGGCGTACGTGCTGAACTTGTAACCGCGCTTGTACTCGTATTTGTCCACGGCCCGCATCAGGCCGGTATTGCCCTCCTGAATGATGTCCAGGAAGCTCAGGCCCCGGTTGCGGTATTTCTTGGCGATGCTCACCACCAGGCGAAGGTTGCCGCCGGACAGCTTGCGCTTGGCGTCCTCATACTCTGAGAAGACCCGCTGAATGGTGCGAAGACGCTTGGCCAGTTCGTCGCTGCTCTCCAGCACAAGCGACTCGATGCCGCTCAGCTCGTCCTCCATACCCTGCAGATCTTCATCCGGCACGGTTTGTCGCTTCGCCTGCTCGGCCAGACGCCGCTCCAGCGACTTCATCTTGCGATACCGGCCGATCAGCTTTTTCATCAGCGGCGTGATGCGGCTCGTGCGGAGCGACAGCTCTTCCAGGAGCTTCGAGACTTTGCGGCGGCGCTGGTTCATCTGGGCGATCGTCTTCTTGCGGGTGGCGGCCGCAACACGCCCCCGATGCAACCCGGCCCAGTCCTCCTCGTCCTTGGCCAGCAGGGCCCGGACCGTGGCGAGGTTGCCGGGCATTCGGCGCAGGATCGTGGTTTTCGCCATCTGCTCGGAGGTGGAGATCTTCATGGTGCGATCAAACGGCAACGTGCCGCGAGACACCTGATCGAGAATATCAACCGCCTGAGAAGCGCAATAGTCGCTCTCCAGCACCATCTGCCGGAACGCCATGCGGGTCAGCTCGATCTTCTTCGCCAGGCGGATCTCCTCCTCGCGGGTAAGCAGGGGGATCTCGCCCATCTGGGTGAGATACATCCGCACCGGGTCGTCGATGCGGCGGCCCGTGCCCTCCACCACGCTGAGATCTTCCTTGTGCGCGTCCTCGACGTCCTGATCCGCCTGCCGCTTGTCGAACCGCACCGGGCCCGCCTTGCCGTGCCGTGAAGCTTCGATCCGCCCCGCTTCCAGCTCGTCGAGCATCTCCACGTTCGCTTTGTCAAGCGTGAGCATGATCATTTCGAGCTTGTCCGGAGAAACGGCCTCGTCGGGCAGACGCTCGTTCATCTCCTCCCACGTAACGTATCCTCGCTTGCGGCCACGCTCCAGCAGATCGGACACGGCGGCCTCAATCGGGTCGATGATCACTTGTGACGAAACCCCTTCCGCTACGGCCATGTGGTTACTCAGCCTCCAATCGCCAAAACCCGTTCGCGGCCTTCACTCCTGCGGGGCCGTTTCGTTCTCTTGGGCCACACGACGTGAAAACGGCCGGCCGATCGCGTCACGAGCCAGCCGCGCCGTCAGTTCTCCATACCGGCGCAGAATCGCGTCCGAATCGTCCGGCGCGCCTTGCGTTTGTGCCCATAAGCTCGCCGCGGCCGACCGTCCCTCGCGCTCCAGACGGATTCGTTCCAGTCGAACCAGCGCCGAGCGCAAGGTCTCCTGATAATCACCTCGCCGTTCCCCACGAACCAACAGATCCGTGACCAGCGAGGCTTCCTGCGTGCTCTCGATAGACCCCAGTAACTCCCCCAACACCCGATCCCCCGATCGGGCAGCCCACTCGCAGACGCGCAGGCCGATGCCACGCAGTCTGGCGTCTTCAAACCGATTCGGGTCGAACTCCTTGCGGGCATCCGACCAGAAATCCGGTACGTTCAACAGGACCTCCAGCACCGTCACCAAGGCTGCCTGTTCCGCATCAACGGCTTGCGGAATTTCACAGCCACGGTCTGCGGATCCGCTGACGGGTTCCCGCGGCTGGACTCCAGGGCGTGCTGGCCCGCGCCGCGCCGCCTGACCAAACAGTCGCAGAATGTCTTCCGGGGGCGAGTTCACCACCCGGGCGACCTCATTGACGATCAAGCCCCGCTGGATCGGGTCGACGGCTCCGTGCTGGGCCATCGCGGCGATGAACGCGATGAAATCCGCCATCGCTGCGCGACGGTCCATACCTCCAGATTCTGCGGCGAACCGGGCCAGAGTCCGGCTCCACTTGAATCGTAGCGCGTCGTCGGCGGAATTCAATACGTCTCGAAACCCTTCATTACCAGCGACTTGCAGGAAATCACAAGGGTCTTTTCCGGACGGAACCCGGGCCAGCTTCACCCGCAAGCCCTGTTGCAGCGCGACCGCCAATGCCCTGTCGGCCGCTGCCTCGCCCGCCTGGTCCGAGTCGAACAGCAGAATCACGCAGTCGCAATACCGCGCCAGGAGGGCGGCGTGGGCCTCCGTCAGGGCGGTTCCAAGGGTCGCCACGGTGTTGCGGAAGCCGTGCTGGTGGGCGGCCATGCAGTCCGTGTAGCCCTCCACGACGATAGCGATGCGAGCCTCCACGATGGCCGCACGCGCCAGATCGAGGCCGTACAGGTTGCGTCCCTTGTCAAAAAGTTCATTCTGGGCGGTGTTCACGTATTTTGCGCGGGCGTCTGCGAGAGTCCGGCCGCCGAAACCGATGATGCGATTCATAGTGTCCCGAATTGGGAACATTAGTCGGTTTCGAAACACCTCATACCTGTCGCCACGATCACCCGTTGCGCTAACCCCTGCTGTGACAAGCCATTGCGCATCCAGCCGGGTTCCCCCAATTGCTCGCAGCAGGGGGTTGCCATCCGCTGGCGCCAGCCCAAGCCCGAAAATCTCGGCAGACTCGCGAGAAAGGCCTTTCTCCGTGAGAAACTGCCATGCCGGGGCGTCGGCAGGCTCTTCGCGGAGAATCTTCTGGTAAATGGACGCCGCCCAAGCATTGACCCGGGCCAAGTCGGCCCGGGACGGCCCCTGCGCCTCGGCCCGCTGGGTCTTGCCCGACCCGAAGGCTGGCACCTCGATCCCGGCCCTGTCCGCCAGCATCCGAAGTGCGTCCATAAAGTCAACTTTTTCAATAAGTTGCACGAATGTGAAAACGTCTCCGCCCGCGCCGCATCCGAAGCATTTGAAGATGCCGCGGTCCGGTGTCACGTTGAAGGAGGGGGTTCGCTCCTGGTGGAATGGGCATCGTCCTTTCAGTGACCGTCCAGCCGGGCGCAGGGCCACGTGCTCGGACACCACCTCCACCAGGCTGACCGCCTGTCGGACCTTCTCTTTGACCGATTCGAAGTTATCCAAGAGCCTACAGCTTAGCCTAGTCTGCCGCGCCGAATGCCTGCACGCTCAAGCACTGCGTTTAGACTTTTTTTTCGTTGGTGTTCCGGAAAGCCAATGCCAAGCTGTGCGTCCCCTCGAACCAACAATGCAGACCGGCAAGTATACACCACAATCCCAAGCCCGTCAAACGATTACGCCCCAAACAGTACTGAAAACCTTGATTGTGCCCGGCGGGCCGACTACATCACCCATCGGCGGCCCTGATGGGCGCGCCACAAGGGCCGGGCGGAATCGTTGCGGAGACCACCGACCATGAATGAGCGGAGCAGCCTGACGCGCCTGCGGGTTCGGTACGGCGAAACGGATCAGATGGGAACCTTCTACAACGCGCGGGCGCTGGAGTGGTTCGAGTGCGGGCGGACGGATTACCTGCGCATGATCGGGCTGCCGTATGTGCAGATGGAGGCTCGCGGAGTGTACCTGCCGATCATCGAGGCGCGCCTGTCGTATCGCGGGCGCGCACGTTACGACGACGAGCTGGAGGTGACGACGCGCGCGACGATGAGCGGGCGAGCACGCGTATGCTTTGATATGGGAATCGTGAACGCAACGTCGCGCGCCCTGGTTGTCGTGGGGAGCACCGAGCACGCATTCACCGATGCGGAAGGGCGGCCACAACGGCCGCCGGACTGGTTCGTGTGTGCGCTGGCTGGCGAGAAACCGGAACACTGAGGACACGGACCCGGCAAGCGGCAACGGTGGACCTGGATTGGCAACGACGATGAGGGCCACGGGGCGCACAGCTCGTTGGGGATGAACTCGGCTGAGAGAGCACTGCTTGACCGCGAGTCAGAGGCTTCGATAATGGGCGCATGGACATGTCGCAGTTGCCTTCCCCGACGCCCAGACGTTTATCCCGACAATCAGCGCACTGGCTGCTGGTTGTGGGCGCGATGGCCTGCTGCGCCGCCGCGCGGGCCGCGGACGACACGCCGCGATGGGGGATGGCCGGCGGCGACAAGTGCTTGTGGGTCTATTGTCTGCGGACAGATGCGACCTCGGGGAAGTCGATCCCATCCTTCGCGTTCCGCCCCACGTCCGACAAATCAGGAGAGTTTCTGGGAGTGCCGACGCCCGGGTTGGGCGGCAACATCGCGTGGGCCGTGGCCAATGGGGAGGCGGTTCACCTGATCTTTCGTGATGGAACGCACCGGAGTCTGCGTGTTCGCCAGACCAGCGTGATGCGTATCGGGGACGAGCATGTGGAACTGCCGTTACCGCAGAACGCTGTGCCGCTGGCACTGGGGCCCGATTCCACCACCGGGATTCTGTACGCGCTGGTGCCGGGGGTCGTGGCCGCCGAGTTGCCTCGCCCACAGGCAGTTGCCTCGGCCGACAGCGAGAGCCCGACAACGGTCCCCGTGGAGGCGGAACCGCAGGGCAGTATCTCACCCGCACTGGTTCAGTATGTGGATGGGAAGTGGTTGCAGCACGCTTCTCTCCCGCCAGAATTCGGGACTCCCCACCGAGTCTGGCTTTGCGCGGAGCAGGGTGAGCTCACCGTGTTCGTTGTTCGCGCGGAGAATGACGAGGATCTCTGGTTCGTAACGAATACGGATCAGACGTGGGGAACTGTGGCCTCCGTCCCCGGTCTGGACGGAGCATCTGTGGTGGATGTGCTCCTGGTTGATGGCGCCACGCTGGTTCTTTCGAAACCACCCGGAGAAGGTGATGCGTCATCGGGGCTGCGGCTGAGCCGATTGGAGTCAGGGCATTGGGTCACTCGGGAGTTGCGCGGGATGCCGGGCAGAAACGGAGTGGACCGGATGGACGCTGCCCTGGGCGACCGCCTGGCGCTGGGGTTCGTCGTGCGGGAGGCGGATGAACCAGGTCTCCAGGTCGGGTTGTGGTCGGTCGCGGGTGAGCTGGTGGAGGCCCCGACCACGGTGAAGGCGTTGCTGACGCCGCGCGGCTTCCAACTGAACCGCCGATTGCAACTGGCGATTCCGTACGGGGTGTTGACGATCCTGCTGGCGGGCGTGCTGATTCGACGACGGCGGGCGATCGTGGAACCGCCGTTTCTGCGTGAGAACCAGGCTATTGTTGGAGTGGGACGGCGCGCGGCTGCGTTTGTCGTGGATGTCCTGCTGGTGCTGCCGCTGATGTATCCATTTCTGCGGCCACACGTCGCCGTTCTCCAGGCACATATCGATTCCGCGATTCCGCCGGAAGCCGCGGTGATGGCGTTGTCTTTCGGGTGGTTCTGGCACTGGCTGGCGGCTGCCGGGGTATTCGTGGCCTACTGCACCGTGTTCGAGGCGACGGCGGCGGCGACACCGGGCAAGATGTTCATGCACTGCCGGGTGGTCGACGAACGGGGAGAAGCGTGCCGATTCCCGCGGATCGTCATTCGGAACCTGCTTCGATTGGTGGAGATGTTCCCGGCCTTTGATCTTCTGCCCCCGCTGGTGCTGATTCTCGTGACGCGCAAGCGACAGCGGCTGGGCGATCTGCTCGCGGGCACGATTGTGATCGAGCAGCAGGGTGGCGCGAGGGTGGACAGGGCGGGTCGCCGGACGGATTCGAGTGAGAATAACGATGACTCCAACCGTGATTCGTGAGAACCGCGACAGGCCGGCATCGCCTGTGCGCTTGCGTCGCGCCTGCCTGGCCATAATGGCGTGGGGACTGTTGGCCGGACCGGTTGCGATGGCCGGGTGTGCGGCACCGTCCCGGCCGTCATCGATTGTGATCTTCCTGGATGGTGCGGGTCATTTCACCGCCGGCGGAAACGTCCGGAAGGGTCTGCGATCGGCCGGGTTCGACGGACAGTTTCAGAACTACATCTGGACCTCATTCCTGGGGTGGGGCACGGACCATCTTCTGGTTGCCCGGAGCGGCCTGAAAGCTCAAGGGCTGGCGGACCGGATCGAACGGCTGCGGCAAGAGTATCCGGACGGCGAGATTCACGTGATGGGATTGTCGGCGGGAACGGCCGTGATCCTCAACGCATTGGAGCGTCTGCCGGAGGGAATTGACGTGGACACGGTGGTGCTGTTCTCGTCGTCCGTCCATGCCGGCCGGGACTTGACGCCCGCGCTGGAGCACGTTCGGCGCCGGCTGTATGCGACCTGCAGCCGGCACGACCTGATTCTCGGCTCGTTGGTGGTCATCACGGCGGACGGAGAGACGGGCTCCCCGGCGGGACGCACCGGCTTCCGTATTCCGCCGACCGTGCCCCAAGGCAGGCGAAGCGCATACTCGAAGGTGGTTAATCTGCCCTGGTTGCCCAACTACGTCGCCTACGGGTGGAATGGCGGACACGTGGCCGCTACGAGGGCGGATTTCGTGAAGCACGTCATTGCGCCACGAGTGTTGCGCCCCGGTTCGTTTCCCCTGGATCGGCCCTTGCGGATTCCGGAAGAGGGGACGGCGGCTCAGACGCCGGCGACGTCGGCGAACACCATGATGGCGTGTTCGATGTCGTCGGCGGATACGTCCAGGTGAGTGACGGCCCGCACTCTGTGCGCCGATTCCGGAAGCATCCACACGCCGCGTTCGTGCATGCGATTGCAGAAGCTCCAGGCATCACCCAGCGATTCGTCCACATCAAAAAAAACGATGTTCGTATCGACCTGATCGGGACGAACGGCGATACCGGGCATCTCCGCCAGGGCCTCCGCCAGCCGATGCGCGTTTCGGTGATCCTCGATCAGACGATCCACGTTGTGGTCCAGGGCGTGCAGGCAGGCTGCCGCCAGAAGGCCGGCTTGGCGCATGCCGCCCCCGAACATCTTTCGAAATCGATGTGCGCGGGAGATCGTCGCCGCGGTCCCCGCGACGGCCGAGCCGACGGGAGCGCCCAGCCCCTTCGAGAAACAGATGGTGACCGTGTCGGCCAGGGCGGCGTATTCGGCGGGCGCTCGGCCGGTGGCGACGCAGGCGTTCATCAGACGGGCCCCGTCGATGTGCAGCTTCAGCCCCAGTTCCTCCGCGACCTGTCGGACGCCCGCGACCTGCTCCAGCGGCCAGACCGCGCCGCCGCCGCGGTTGTGCGTGTTTTCGATCACGACAACGCGGGACCGGGGAAAGTGAGACATCGCACGTCGAATCGCCGCCCGGACCTGGTCCGGGATGAACCGGCCCCGCTCGCCGGTCAACAGTCGCACGGAACAGCCGGCCACGGCGCAGATGCCGCCGGACTCGTAATTGTAGAAATGGCTGTCGGCATCCGCGATGATCTCGTCGCCCGGCTCCGTGAGCGCACGCAGGGCTGTGAGATTGGCCATGGTTCCGGACGGAACGTACAGTGAGGCTTCTTTGCCCAGCAGGTCCGCCACGCGGCGCTGGAGTTGCAGAACAGTCGGATCGTCGCCCAGAACGTCGTCGCCCACTTCGGCTTCGGCAATGGCCCGGCGCATGGCCGGGCTCGGGCGAGTTACGGTATCACTGCGAAGGTCAACGATTCGCGCAGGCACCATGTGATCATCTCCAGACCCGAGACACGCAGACCGTCTTGCTATCGTACCCACGATGCGCCAACGGAACGAGCCTCCGTTTCGTCCGCATGGGACCACCGCCTTGCGTGCTGTGGCGGCCGGGCCTACCATTCACCGGCCGGTTGGAGGTGCCGTGGCTCGAAGCGGGCGAACCTGCCAGTCCGGTTGCAGTGAGGAAGCCCATGTTCCTGGACACCCGGAAGTACGGTACGACCTGGCGCGATATCTACAAGCTTGCCATCTCGTTCATTCAGCCCCGGCCGATCGCGCTGGTATCCACTTTGTCGGCCGACGCCGTGCGGAATCTGGCCCCGTTCAGTTTCTACAACATGGTCTCCGCGAATCCGCCTGTGGTCATGTTTGCTCCCTCATTCCGCCGAGACGGATCCGGCAAGGACAGCCTTCACAATATCGAGGCCGTGGGGGAGTTTGTGGTAGCCACTGTGACGGAGCCCATGGCCGCCGCCATGAACCAGTGCTCGGGCAACCTCCCGCCGAACGTGGACGAGTTTGCCGTTTCCGGGTTGACGCCGACGCCCGCGCGGTTCGTGCGCCCCGCGCTGGTGGGCGAGTCTCCGGTCAACATGGAATGCAACCTCGTGGAAATCAAGCGTTTCGGAAAGCAGCCCGGCGCCGGAAGCGTGATCTTCGGCCAGGTCGTGGCGATTCACGTGGACGACCGGATGCTCGCCGCTGGCGGGACGGTGGATCCGGCCAAGCTCAGGGCAATCGGCCGGATGGGGCGCTGCACATACTGTCGTACGACGGACATCTTTGATCTGCCCCGGCCAAAAGAGTGACGGGCAATTCAATCGGCCACGCGCGGGTGATAGGTGGGTTGGGCGGGCCAGGCCGGCCGAGGGCCGTTCTTCCGGACGGATGGAAAACCCCCGTTCCTGGCACTCGGGTGGGTGATCGCGGCACACCTCGCTTGACAAGGTCAGGGTCTGGGGTTAACAGTAGACTTTGGCAGCGGCCGGGGTTGCACGGGCTGGCCGCCGCCGACGCGGGTGTAGCTCAGGGGTAGAGCGTCACGTTGCCAACGTGAATGTCGTCGGTTCAAGTCCGATCACCCGCTTTCCCCGACAAGCCTTGTCAGCCGTTGAAAATCGTTCCTTACTCAAGTCAGAATCGCCACTTACGTAAACGCCCTTCGCGTCATCCCCTGAAGAACATTTTCCGTACGATTTGTCCGGTTGTGTCACGCTTGTACCGCTTTTGCCGCTTTCGAGTACAAGCAGCGGTACAAGCACTCGGGCATCGGTTCCGGTCGCTTGTGCGGCCACGGCGTCGGGCGATTCGGTCAGCGGAAGGTCCGGCAGCACGGCCAGTGCTCCGGCCGTGTCCAGCAGCCTCGGGTCGGTGTTCCGGGTCAAGGACCGCCGCCTGCCGAGCCGCCGTGAGTTCCGGCCACCTGTCGAGCACCGTTTGTCGCTCCCAGTCGGGGACGGTCCGCGGGAGCGTGTACCGCGCGCCACGGGGAGGCGGGGCGATGCCGCTGCGTCACGAAGCCATTGCGGGAGACTACTGAGGCATTTCCGGTGGCGGCAGGGGGGCGAAGCCGGGGGAGCCTTCGCGAATGTGCGTAACGTCGGCGGCCTTGGCGATTCGCATGAACTCGTCGTAGACCTCGGATCGGGAATCGGCGAGCGGCCAGGCCGTTTTGGCCGTGGCGGCCTCGTCCCGCAATGGCTGCCAGCGCATGAGAAACGTGTACAGGACGGGCAGCCGGGCGGCCTGGACGCGCTGGAGAAGGGCCGCGTCGTCCTGAACGGCCGCCTCCGCTGCTTTCAGGTGTCCGGCCGCGCGGCACAGCGTATCCAAGGACAGGAATTGGGCGTCCGCCGGAGAGTAGCAGGTAAGATCGTCGCCGCTTTTCTCCAGGGCATCATGCATGACAGTCAGGTATGCGTGCACGTGCGGGGCGGCAGCGCCGAAATACCCGGTCAGAAACTCGTCGATGAGCCGGTCGGGGTCCAGCGAAGGGTCCCACAACAGCTTCGCGAGCACCCAGGCCCGCAACTCAGCCATCTCCGCGCCGTGCGACTGGTACGCACCCTGCTCAAATACGCCCTTGACGCCGTGGTCCACGAAGAACCTCACATTGGGACCCAGCACGCGCAGGTTCGGGTGCGGCAGCACGTAATGCGCGAAGTTCGTGGTGTAGTCCCAGATGTAGAGACGGTCGCAGATTCTCGACCATCCCTCGATGTCCTCGGCAAAGGCACGGTTCCGCTCGTGGGACAGCGGCTTGCCGAAAGCGCATTCGATGGAGCAGAGCCGGACAATCACGTTGGGCCGGGGCTTCACGAGCTTTGGCGGCTTGCGAGTGTATTGGTACGCCAGCGTATCGACAGCCACGTGCGGAAACTCGTCCTGAATCTCCTCCGCCACCGCGTTTACGAAGCGCAGCAGCGACCCGGACGGGCTGCCCTCCTCCTGATCGACGGCCGCGCACGCGGCGCAGCGGCAGTTGCCCGCGCAGTCATTCTGGGAGACGGAGGCGATGGTGGCGGTGGGGTTCTTCCGCAGCGCGGCCTTGAGGTTCTTGACGAGCTCCTTGCGCATGGCCTCGTTGGTGAGACAGAGCTGGGCTCCGTTCTTCACACGCTTGCCGTTGATTTTGCTGAACCAGTCGCGGTGGTCGGCGAAGTACTTTCCCGGCGGGATGAGTTCGTAGAAGGTGTGGACGAAACCTTCGTAGACGTGCCCGCCGCCGCGGCGGGCGTCAAGCGAGGGGCGGAATCCGTTCGCCTTGTTTCGCACGGCCCAGTCGCCGTCGAAGGCGTCGAACCAGAAGGGCTCACGATATTCCAGCTTCGGCACGAAACGAATGTCCAGGTTCTCCGCCCGGAGGGTTGGCCGGCGGGGGATGGTGCTCGCCTTCGATGACCACCAGCGGCAGCCGACGTGATCCTCCAGGAACGTGTACACGGCGTACAGCGTGCCGCGGGGACGCCCGCCGGCCAGGATCAGGTCGTTGCCGACCGTCCGGATGACCATGCCGTCCGCGTCAAGCCCGTCAATCGTGAAGGCCGGGTCGGCGAGCTTCGCGGCGTCGGGGCCCACCAGAAGGCGGCCGCCCTTGGCGTCTGCCTTTGCGACCACCTCGAGGCGGACACCGGTCACCTGTTCCAGAAACGCCACCAATTCGGCGGCAGCGTGTCGTTCCGGCTCGGTTGCGTCGTCTGTCACGACCACTACGGCCAAGCTCTTGCCCTCGTCAGCGATTGTCACGGCGATGGCCGGAGCGACTGTCGCCAGGCAGACCAGGGATGCGATCAAGCACGCGTGGCTTCTCATGTTCTTTCTCCGCACGTAGGCAGGGTCCACCGTCCAGAGGCAATCGGCTCGGGTGGACCAGGCCGGGGGGCAGGATAGCGGGGCAGGGGTGCAGAACTCAAGGAAAAAGCACGGCTGGGAAGGCGCGTAAGAGTGTGAGAATCCCGGCGTGCCTGGATCAGTTAAGCAAGAGAAGACCGGCTGGTTTTCGCAGGCGACTCGACGTGGCGAGAAAGCCGGTCCCACACAAAAGGAGCGGCCGCTGCAATCAGGATTCCTTGCCTGCGTATTTGCCGGTCTGGGTGTCCACGCGGATCCGATCGCCGACTTTGATGAAGAGGGGAACGTGCAGTTGGGTGCCGTTTGCCAGTACCGCCTCCTTGGTGAGGTGGGAGCCGCCGCTGGGAGAGCGGGACGGCGCGGCCGTATCCGCCACTTCCATGACCAGCGTATCCGGCAGCAGGAGGCTGACGGGGCTCCCGTCGGCGAAAAGCGCACGGTAGGACTCCCCGTCCACCAGGAACTGAACGGATTTGCCCAGAGCATCACGGCTGAGGGCGAACTGGTCGAACGACTGCGTATCCATGAACGTGTACTCGCTGCCGGCGCCGTAGAGGAACTGCAGGTTGCGGTTCTCATGCGGGATCTCCTGGATCGGCAGGAGTGTTTCGAGGAGCTTATCGGTGGACATTCCCGTGCGGAGGTTGCGCAGTGTGACGCGGGTCTTGGATTTCTGCTTGCCGGTGTGCTGCTCTCCGAAGTCCATCACCTGGTAAAGATCGTCATGAATGCGGATGAGCATCCCGCGGCTTACATCGGTTGACATGGTGAGTCCTCCCTTCGTCGGTGTCGATCCGAGTGGATTCCCAAGAGAGGGTGTCTCAGGCCGCGTTGGCCTACCGCGTATCATGACACGTCGGGGAGCCGCGATCAATAGGTGTGCGGGCCGGTTCGCGGGCCTGCGGCACACCGATCGAACCTCCGGGCGTGGATTCCGAAGGGTCTATACCGGGCCGCAGTATGCCCATCCAGAGAGATTCGCCCGCGGCAGCCAGGAGGAGCAGAGGAACCACGGCCCACAAAAAGGCGCACCACGCGAGTGAGGCGGGCAGGAACGGCCAGAGAGCCTTCTGGGCCAGGGTGAGGCCGCCGGCCAGAAGGATGGCAGGGGGTTCGAGCAGGTTGAGGGACAGCCCCAATCCCGCGATCAGGCGCCGCCCGGCGCGAGGGGGACGCGTGTTTTCTCCAAGGAAGGGATCTTCGGCAAGCAGCAGACGCAGGCCGATGCCCAGGGAAAGCCCGACACCGGCTACCGCAACCCAGGCGAGCAGACCCAGCGACCCTGCGGCCGTCATGGCGGCGCAGATCGCCGTGTTGTTGAGTGCGATGCCCGCGGTTCGTCGGCCCCAGAAGCGGCTTGCGAGCAACGGGCGGACGACGCGATCGATCCATCGGCGAACCAGCCGGGCCGGCCAGCGATGCGCCGGACAGGCCACGCGCCACCCCCCGGTCGCCGCAACAAGCATGACGGCTCCTGCGATCAAAGACTGAGGCCACAGGCTCCGGATCACCTGGTTGAGGTCGTCGAAAGACACATCCGAAAGCTCGACAGAGGGCGCGCCGGGCAGCTTGCGCGCCGGCGATCACAACTCCGATTCGGGGCGGCCGGTCTGGGTGATCGGGCCGAAGGTTTCCAGGGTCGTGGGCTGCTCCAGAATGAAGGCGGCGTTCATCGCGTGGTTTCGACCGAGCTCGTGCAGCGTCTGAACCAGCGAGGAGTAATCGATGTTCAGGCCGACGACCTGTCCGTTTGTGTCTCGCCCGGGCTCATTGCCCAGCAGACAAAGGAGAGTCCCGAGTTCGTAATCCACGGGAACGGGGGGTGAGATGATGCCCTGGCGGGGCAACTTGCGAAAAACGGTCAGGTGGTCGTCATCGGCGGCGGCATTGAGGATGAACGAGCGGCCGGGATCGCTGTAGAAAAGGGGGGGCTCGCAACGAACGTCACGGCCGAGGATGGCGATGCGCCGGCTTCCGCTGCGTTTGGCGTATACCAGGTTTTCGCCGGGCACATTCAGGCGGTCGAGTACAAAGTTCTGCCGGCCCACGGTCCGCGTCTGGATCGAGCGGTCTTTGGCCAGCAGAAGGGCTTCGTACGCGGCGACCCGAATGCGCGGATCGTCGTCGGAGAGCAGGGGATACAGGGCCCGTTCGGCACGAACGGCGTGGGGGGCACGCCCCATTTCCCTGATGGCTTCCAGGCGATGATGGCTTGCGGCGTCCGTAGCATGTCGAACGAGGGGCGTCAGGGCCAGGTCATCTTCCAGGCGAATGCCCGTCCGGGCGGCGTAATAGCAGACGTTGGGGTCGTGATGATCATAAAGCCCCCGAAGCATCGGCAGTACCAGCCGTCCGATCCCTTCGAGGGCGTGCGCGATATCGGCATGGGGAGCGCCCGGACGAACCATCTCCTGGCAGAGATCCCGGCAGCGGTGTTCAGCAAACCCCGTCTGCTCCGGCACGTAGATGTGACGAACCAGTGAGAGGAAATGGCCGGGATTGTCGTGGTATGCCGGGGGCACGCGCAGTCGGATGTAGGAGGGGGATTCGGCCTCGGCGATCTTGGTGCCGATGAAACGGGCATTGATCCGCTCGGCAATGAGGGCGGCCATTCGATGCGAAGGACTGGTGAGGACAAGCCGGATACGGCGGGCTTCACTCGTGGTCCCGCCGCCGATGATGACCGCGCGCCGCGGGTCACTCTGCGTGGCGACCTCGTCGCCGGTGGCGAAGGGATTTCGAAACAGGGGTCCCTCGGCAACCGCCAAGATCTTGCCCGGAACGCTGGTGGAGGTATCCAGTTCGCGGAAGATGCGCAATTCGCACGGCCAGAGGTGGCCTCCCTCCAGGGAAAGGGTCTGGGTTCCGGGGTATGCCTGAACGTAAACGTCGAAGGCCGTTCCGGCGGGCACGGCCGCCGGGATCTCTCCCTGAACGGTCACGACAGCGGTGTCCGGGCTGTCGATCAATCGTTCCGGGGTCAGGCCGTCCTTGCGTGTGGTCTGGAATTCCGGGCGTTTGTAGAGCTGCTGGATGAGGGTCTGGCGGAGCTGTCGCGGGCACTGCGTGGATCCACGGTCACCAAGGCCGACGACAAGCCCATAGCCACGGACCTGCATCCTGCGCATTCCCTCGATCCACGCTTGCTGCCCGACGGTGTCCCGGTAGGCGGCGGACAGGGTCGTGTCGGAGGCGGTGGTATCGACCTTGCCAGCCTCGATGTCAGGCTTCTGGGGCTCCAGATGGCTCCAGTCAATGCTCAAACAGCCCGTGGTGAAGGCGTAGCTCAGGCTGGCGAGGACAAGCAGGCGGATTGTCATTGAGAGGTCTCCATGGTTCTCGCGAATCCAACGGTGAGCGGTACGGGCGGGAGAGGTCCGAGCGCCGGCTCCGGGCCTCAGCATCCGGCTCCTGCGCTTCCAGCTTACGGCGGCGTGGCGGCGGCGGTCAAGCGGGAGCCGGGCGACCGGGCGGATGCCGGCGTCAGTCCGGCGCATCCGCGGCGGACACGGGAACGCCGACATGGGTGGCGCGGATGCGGTTTTCCCACCACTTCCGGTCGGTGTTGATGAGTCGGGTGATGTTCTCGACGGCACAGGGGTCGAACTGGGAACCCGCGTGTTCCTGCAGATCGCAAAGCGCCTCATCGATCGAGCGTCGTGAACGGTAAACGCGATCCGTGGTCATGGCGTCGAAGGCGTCGGCCACAAGAAGGATGCGTGCCCCTACGGGGATGTCGGTGCCTTGCAGCCCGTCCGGCAGGCCGGTGCCGTCGTAGTGTTCGCGCTGGTGTCGGATGATCTGCCGCTCGGATTCCAGGATCCGCAGATGGTCTACGATCCGGGCGCTGAGGAGTGGAACCTGCCTCATTACGGCCAGTTCCCGGGCGGAGAGGTCATCCGGCTTCATGAGGATGCGGTCCGGAATGCCGACCTTGCCGATGTCGTGCAGCAGTGCCGCGTTCCGGATCGCCACGACGGCCCCTTTGCTGCAGCCGAGAGCACACGCAAGACGCCCGGCGATGAGCGAGACATTCTGAGAGTGGCGGGCGGTATAGGGATCCTTCTCGTCCAGGGCCTGAACCAGCGAGGCGATACTCTGCACGCAGACCTGCCTTGCCTGGGCGCTCAAAGCCGCCACGCGCCGTCGCAGCGACTGCACTTCCCGCGTTTCGATGAGGTTCTCCGGAGCGTCCTGCTCATCCGCGACTTCCAGCACCGTGGCCACCCGGTTTCGCCCGGTCTGCTTGGCGACGTACATGGCCAGGTCGGCCAGGTTGGCGAGATCCGCCGCGCTTTTGACGCGCAGATCGTCCGTACTGCACACGCCGATGGAAGCCGTGAGCATGAAGTCATGAACGCCCGCGATCCGGACCCGTTCGGACAACGTGGAACGAATCCGTTCTGCCAGGAGGGTGGCGGCCTCCAACGAAGACTCCGGGGTGACGACCGCGAACTCGTCACCGCCGAAGCGACCGATGGAGTCCACCTCGCGCACAGTGGAGCGCAGGCAGTCGGCCACCTGGACCAGCGCCTGATTGCCGGCCAAGTGCCCGTAGGTGTCGTTGATCGCCTTAAAACAGTCCAGATCAATCATGAGGAAGGATAGAGAACCGCCGTAGCGCCGGGCCCGGTTCATTTCACCTTCCAGAATCCGGTTCAGGTAATCGTGATTGAACAGGCCCGTGAGCGCATCGGTATACGTGGCCTGGCGCAGGTTCTCCTGCATAAGGGAGAGCCGGAGACCCACTCGCATCCGAAGGAGCAGTTCATCGGGGTTGACGGGCCGGCTCAGATAATCATCGGCACCGTGGCGCAGTGCGTCGGCTCTCGTCTGGCCTGCCCGCTCGTCCGTCAGGAGAATGATGAACGAATCGGACTGGTCGGCGTTTTCACGAATCTGCCGGCAAAGGCCCGGCCCGCTGATCCCCGGCAGATCCCACGCGGCCAGAATCACCCGGGGCGGTCGGCGCGTGACTTCCTGCCAGGCGGCCGTGCCGTCTTCGACGGAAAGGCAGGAGAAACCGGCTGCGTTCAGGATGTTCAGAAGCCGCGCGCGTTCCTGCGAGCATCTTTCCGCGATCAAGACATCATGTTTCGAAAACACACACCCTCCCCTTGGTGGCGGGCCCACCCACCCCCGGATTTGACTTTCATCGGGTGTCGAAGCCCCGGCCTTCATGAGAAATCCACGTGCAAGAACGGTTCCAAGGCCGGTTCTCGGACTTCTGGAATGAGATGGATCCCCGCCACAGGCGGAGCGGGTGGACGGCGAGCCTACTTGAGCTCCACATCCCAATAGGCGTGGTCCAGGAACTGCCTCCAGGAATGGTACTTGCTGTTGGAGAGCTTGAGGTGGATGACCGGACTGCGCCGCGGTTTGACCGGCCGGCGCATCAGCCGGATGCCTGCCTGGTCCGGCGTTCGACCCCCTTTTCGGACGTTGCACTTCACGCAGCAGCAGACGATGTTGTCCCAGGTGTTCTCGCCTCCCTGGGAGCGCGGCACGACATGGTCGAGGCTGAGCTCCGCGGTGGAGAATCGCTTGCCGCAATACTGGCAGCGGTTTGCGTCCCGGGCATAAATGTTGCGGCGGTTGAGCTTGACCTCCTGCTTGGGCAGGCGGGAGTATGTCAGCACACGGATAATCCGAGGCACCACCAGGTCAAAGCGAACCGTGCGAACCCAGTCGTGGTCGGCCGGCTCGAAAGCTTTGCGGAACTCGCTGAGCTCTCGCCAGTCCTCGAAATCGTAGGAAACGTAGCGCCCGTCCTCCAGGCTGACAATCTCGGCACACGGGTGATTGCACGCCGTGCGCTTGCATAGAAGTGTAAACGCCCTCCGCGCGTCGATGATCCGCAACGCAACGTAGTTGGCATTGAGCATCAGAACGCTCGAGTCCAGCCCGCCGACGGGCCGGCTGTCCGGATTGGCGGCCGCGGCCTGTGGGAAGACGACACCTCCTCGGAGAAAGGGGCCATAGGCCCGTCTCCACTCTCTTGATTCTATTGAAGGCGAGCCTCTCCTGCAAGGCAGGACGGCCAAGAGGCGATTTCCCTGGCATCCTCGTGCAAACACGCGCAGGAGGTTCGACCGTTCCGGAAATACGGCCTTGGCGTCCCGCAGGGGAAGCCGGCGAGCGGTTTGTCGGATTCGGCCGTCTGGCCGTTCGAAACGCCGTGGTGGCGACCACCTGTGTGCCCGGGTCGGCCCGTGTCCCGCCCCATGCCCTGGTCGAGGCGGACAAAGGGGCGGGTTGTCACGCCGGGTCGCGTGCGGCGCGGTACTTGTGCCGCCCCGCGTCAGCCGCCCTCCGACAATTCCTGGCCACCCGATTCGGACGTCCGAATGAGCGCCACAAGCCGCTGGTCTGTCCGCAGCGGGGCATCCACGGGCGGTGGGCACTGAAGCGAACCATCGGGTTCCTCGATGGCGATGACATGAATGCCGAAAACCTGACGAAGATCTGCTTCTCGCAGGGACTTGCCGATGGCCTGGAGAGGGACCAACAGTCGCTGAATCTGGTGTTCGCGGGTGGGGGCCAGGCCCGTCATCAACTCCTGCAACTGGCCTTCGTGTTCGATGGCGGCCAGACCGTGGTGCTCACGCACCGCAGAGCGTTCCAGAATCTCCATCTGGTGTCGAACCGTTCGAAACACCCGTTCCCGCGTCAACATGCCCAGCCAACGGCGTCCGGCATCACGGGAGACGACCGGCAATACCTCATACTCGTTGTTGCGGAAGCGCTCGAGCACACGGTACACATTGTCCTGCGGATACACGGTCGGGACGTCGGACGTCATCATATCCAGGGCGATGACGATTTCGCCGAGCTCCGGCGAGTCCACGGTTCGATGAATCTCGGCAGTGGAGATCAGCCCGAGCAGCCGTTCATCACGGGCGACGGCGAAGACCGGCCGGGCACCGTAGCGAACGTGTTCCAGCATTTCCGCGAGCGAGGTGTCCGGGCTGACGACAGGGGACCACGACCGCTCCATCAGTTGGTCCACACGCCATGACTCGAGCATGTGAATGACGACATCGCCCGCGTGGGCGGGCGATTCGGCGGAACCGCGCACCTGCTCATGATTCAGCCCCCAGGGTCGTCCGATGACGTAGGCGCTGATGCAGACGAGCATGAGAGGCACAATGAGGCCGTGGCTGCCGGTCATCTCCGTCACCATGACGATCGCGGCCAAAGGCGTGCGCATGCTGGCGGCCAGCACGCCTCCCATACCCACCGGAATCAGCGCCTGGCGCAGGCTGTCGGGGAACTCGCCGGGATAAACCGCCGCGCAGACGGCTCCCAGGAAGGCGCCGACAGTGCCGCCGATGAACACGGCCGGACCCAGCAGGCCGCCCGATGCGCCGCTGCCGACCGTCAGGCCGGTGGCCGCGCACTTGGCCAGCACGACGGCGGCAAAAATAGCCGACCACCGCCACCAGTTGACGGCGGCGGGATCACCGAAAAATTTGGTTGCAGCGTCCGGAAAGGTCATGGCATTCTGCACGAATCGGTATTCCCCGTCCATGACCTGCGGAAGCAGGCAGGCCAGAGCGCCCGTGGCGAGCCCACCGAAGGCCGGCGCGCACCAGCGCGGCAGGCGCGACCACGGAACGAGCCGGTTTTCCACGACCCGCACGCACGTGGCGTAAAAAATGCTCGCGCCGCCGCAGAGAAGGCCGAGCACCGCGTACGGAAGCAGCTCTATCGGCGAAGAGAACGCAAGCCTGCTGGCGCCCTGGAGCATGTGCTCGCCCGGACCGTACAGAAGCATGAGCGTGGTATACCCCAGGACCGATGAGACGACGGACGGCACGATCGCGCCGGCTTCGAATTCGGGCTCGCGATACAGAACGCTGGCCGCGAACAACGCGCCGCCCAGCGGCGCCTGAAACACCGCGCCGATGCACGCCCCGCAGCCCGCGATGAGCAGCACCCGTCGTTCGCGGGGCGTCAAACCGAAGATCCGCCCGATATCCGAACCGATCGATGCCCCCATCGCAGCGGTGGGGCCCTCCGGCCCCGCCGACCCACCGCAGGCGATCACCCAGACCGCGGCCGCCGCCTTCACAAGCGGTCCTCTCGGGCGGAGTCGGCCCATGTCGTGATGGAACGCCCGGATGAACACATCGACCCCGTGTCTCGTAGGCTCGGGACACAAGAGACGTACCGCGATGCCCGAGACCAGGCCGCCCAGCGCCGGCAGCAACAAGACAGCCCACCGGAACGTCAGAAACTCGGAAGAACCCAGGTGCGTGAACCGCCCGACCAGATGATCCGATCCGAACGCTAAACCCCATTCAAAGCAGGCCGCCGCCGCACCGCCCAGCACGCCCGCCAGCCCGGCCAGCATGAGAAAACGATTTCCCTGCGAAACGCGCGAAAGGAAATCGGTGACTGTCTTGGGTACCCTCAAGGCGTCCTCCGCCCGGGTCTGCGAACGGCCGGCTCATCCCGGGGGGACCGTAATCGGAGGCCGGCACGATCTTCCGCCGCGTACTCGGTCAATCAATGCCGTGCTCGGCGAGCCAGCGTTCCGCGTCGATCGCGCCCTTACAGCCCATTCCGGCAGCCGTGATGGCCTGGCGGTATACGGAGTCCGCCACGTCGCCCACCGCGAAAACGCCTTCAACGCTGGTGGAGGTGCGATACGGATCTTTGAGCACGATGTACCCCTTGTCGGTGGTCTCGAGCTGACCGTCGAGGAAGCCGGTGTTGGGCGTATGCCCGAGGGACAGAAACATGCCGGACACCGGCAGGTCGCGAAGCTGCCCCGATTTGACGTTCCGCAACCGCAAGCCGGTGACACCGTTCTTCTCGTCACCGAGGACTTCATCCACCACGGTGTCCCAGATGACCGTGATTTTGGGATTGTTCAGGACGCGCTCCTGCATGATCCGACTGGCTCGGAGCTGGTCGCGCCGATGGACGACGTAGACAGGGTTGGCGAATCGGGTCATATACGTGGCCTCTTCCATGGCCGAGTCGCCCCCGCCGATGATCGCCACCGGCTTGCCTCGATAACGCGGGAACGCGCCGTCGCAGGTGGCGCACGCGGTTACGCCCAGACCCGCCACGCGGAACCGGTGTTCGCTCTCCAATCCCAACCAGTTGGCCGAGGCGCCCGTCGCTACGATCAGGGCGTGGGCCCTGGCCGTGCTGTCGTCATCCGCCCAGACGGTGAACGGCCGCTCCGACAGGCTGACCCTGGTCACGTTGGCCGGGACGATGCGGGTGTCGAACCGTTCGGCCTGCTTGCGAAACGCGGCCATCATCGTCTGCCCGTCGATTCCGTCCGGAAAGCCGGGGTAATTCTCAACTTCGGTGGTGAACATGAGCTGCCCGCCGGGGATCATTTCGCTGCCACCGGTGGGCTGACCTTCGTAGACCAGCGGGTTGAGGTTTGCCCGGGCCGTGTAGATGGCGGCCGTCCAGGCGGCCGGCCCCGATCCGATGATGATGACTTTCTCGATTCCGTTCTGATCCGCCATGTTTGTCTGTTCCTCCCGCGGCCGTTTCGTCGCGGGCCGGCCGCCTGACATACCGACAAGTATTGCCTGCCCAGCCAACGGCTGCAAGCGGGCGCTTCGCGGAGTCAGAACGGCCACGGCGTGCGCGGGTCGGGCTCCAGAACGGGGATGGCGATCGTTTCCAGGACATCAAGGAGGTCGGCGTCGATGGCACGCGGATTGGCGATGCTCGGCCAGGCGCCGCACGCATCGGAGGATTCGCAGATGTGTCCGTCGCCGTCGCGATCCGTACCGGCCCAGAGAACCACAGGCCCATGCAGCGGAGGCACCGTCAGGACAAAAGTCCCGTCCGGACGAGCCTCGCTGCGAGCCAGTACCCCGCCCGTGGCGGCGTCTCGCACGAGTATGTGGATCGGGTCTGGCGGTCGGCCCGCACCAGGCACCTGTGCAAACACGTCCACGACGGCTGGGGCGCCGCCGGACGGAAGAATCTCAATGGAGCCTCGGTATAGCCCCGGAGCAAGACCCCGACGATCGACGACGACCCCAATGGTAGTATAGGTGGCGCTGGCAGACCCGCCGCCAGGCGCGACCTGCAACCACTCATGGCCCACCCACTCGCGGGCCGAAATGTCTTGGATCACCAGGGTGCCGCCCCCGGCGTTGTGTACGTCGACAGACAGGATGGTGGCGTTCTCCCCGAAATCCAGCGTATGCGTGCTCAGGGCCAATTCGGAAGGGGCCGTGCCCAGGCCGGTCGTGATCCGGGCGGTCTGCACGGCTCGCCCGGCATTCAGCAGCCCATAGCCATACGAATCGTCACGGCCGGGAGCCCCCAGGTCCGTGGCGGTATCCCGCAGGATCTGGCGGATTTGTTCCGGAGAAAGTGCCGGATTGACCGAAAGCATGAGCGCCGCGACGCCGGAAACCTGGGGGCAGGCCATGCTGGTGCCGTACCGATAGGTGTATTCGTAACTGAGCGTGCCGGTGTTGTCGGCGCCGACGGTGCTCAGAAGCCCGGCCGGTTCGCCGGCCGCTCCAGGCAGCTCGCTGCCGCCGGGTGCCACCAGATCGAGCGTCGTCCCGTAATTCGAGTAACTCGCCAACTCCGTGGACCAGTCCACAGCGCCCACGGAGATGACCTCCCGGTACCCGGCGGGATAGGCCGGAGCGGATGAAGCATCGTTGCCAGCGGCCGCGACAAGGACCACGCCGGTCGCGGCCGCATCGCGGATCGCGGCGGCCATGGCGGGCGAGGAAGAGTGGCCCGCCCCGCCGTCGAGGCTGAGGTTGATCACGTCGGCGCGCCGCCGGGGCAGCGCGCCGGAAATGTTGGGCAGCCCGGCCGCATAGCGGATCGCCTCCGAAATGTCGAAAACCGCTCCGATGCTCGCCCGGCCCAGCACGCGAATGGGCATCACACGGCAGCCCCAGGTGACGCCGGAGACGCCGAGCACGTTGTTGGTCATCGCGGCCAGGATGCCGGTCGTGTGTGTGCCGTGATAGGTGCTGGCATGGCGGTCATCCGCGGCGTCGCCGGGATCCGTCGGATCGTCATCGCGCCCGTCGCCGTCTAGTGCGTTGGCCACGTCGGATACGAAGTCATAGCCCTCCACCAGTCGGCCGCCAAGGTCCGGGTGCTCGTGCAGCACGCCCGTGTCGAGCACGGCTACGACAATGTTGGGGCTGCCGGTGGTGATGTCCCAGGCCGCCGGCAAGTGGATGATCTCCGGGTATCGGAGGCGGTTGTAGAACTGGTCGTTGGGTGTGGCGGAGGCGTGCATTTGCTGATTGGGCTCTGCCGTGCGGACCCCTGCCTGGCCGGCAAGCTGGAGAGCTTGGCCGTACGTCCGCATTCGCGCGTGATCCGGCTTGGAGTCACGTGGGGCATCGCATGCGGCCAGGCGATAGAGGCCGCTGGGCGACCGCTCGACAATTCGAAGACCCTGCCGCTGCACGATCTCCGTCACGTCCGCGAGCGTCAACGAAGGATCGAACGTAGCAAGCGTCTCGCCGACGACCATGTCGCCGGTCGGCGGTTCGCCGATGCGACGCTTCGCACGCGGTCGTGTGCGAGGCGGTTGGGAAACCGCGCGGACCGAGGCAGTCTCCTGTACCCCTGAAGCGGCCCCAACCGACAACAGCAGCGTATAGGATCCGCGTCCGATGACCGGAACGACCATAAGCTCAAATGTTCCCTCGATGATAAACGTACCGGTGTCGTTGCCGGACAGGAGGTTCGTGTGACACTCTGCGAAAACTTCGGATGCGGCCCAGTCCAGGCCGCACAGAAAACGACGAAAATCGATCAGACCCAGGTCCAGATCAAAATCCCCGCCGGCTTCGGGTTCTGCAGAGAGCAGTTGCCAGGTGATAGCCACCACCTGATCCGCGATGAAGCGATACGTATCTACGTCGTTGTTGGGAGGACCGGCCGCGATGGCCCCGGCGATGCAATACACCTGTCCGGGCGTCGTTCGTCCGACAAAGTGCGAGCCGTTCGACCAATTGTTCGGTTCGCGTTCCAGCACGGTCCGGGCGGAAGGAGCGGCGGCATACACCATTCCCGCGACATGCAAACCCCCGGAGTTGGCGTTTCCGTTCGCGGGATCGGCTGGCGGACCTCCGCCTCCGGATTGGCACCCGGACGCCAGAAGGGCACAAATCCCCAGAACCATGCGGATTCCACGTGATGGCTGGTCGTTCATTCCTGCAATTCGCTCTTTCCGCGGCACTGCGCCAATGCCGGATGCTATGCCGGGCCAGGTGGCCGGGCAATGCGCGGACTCCCGGCGAACCCGACCGCAACAGCGCCGGCGGTTGGTCGGCGTGTTGAATGGCGGTTTGCGGCGGGGGCCGTTGCGTTGACCCCGGATGACCGAACCCCTACCCTTGCCGACGGCCTGCGGGCCGGGATGAAGCAGGAGTCGGACATGGCGATCAGACAGGCGGCGGTGAAGCGGGCATGGGGTCTCATTGGGATCGTCGCGGTGGCTGGGAGTGGGGCGGGCTGCCGGTCCAACCCGTCCCTGCCTGAGTTCACCGTGGTGGAAGAGGAATGGTCCTACGGCCAGCGGACGGGCAAGCTGTTGAGGACGGACCATTTCGAGATCCGCACAACGGCGGCCGACCCGGAGTTCGTGGATGTCTTGCCGTTGTTCCTGGAGACGGCCTATCAGCAATACGCCGAGCTGGTGCCGGTCGCGACCCCGGCGGCCACGAAGCTCCAGACCTACGTTTTCGCGAACCGGGGCGAATGGGATCGCTACGTCCGAGAAACGTTCCCCGCCCGATACCCGGTCTATGCGCGGATTTCGGCCGGGGGCTTCGCGGACCGAAACCAATGCGTGGCGTATTACATGCCGCAGCGCATCTATACGCTGTCCATCATCGCGCATGAGGGACTGCATCAATACCTCGGGGCGATGTTCAACGTTCCGGTCCCGGCCTGGCTCAACGAGGGGCTGGCGTGCTACTGCGAGACGTTTCAGTTCAAGAAGGGCGTTCCCGTGTTCACGCCTCTGGACAACTCGTTTCGCATGAATTCGCTTCGGCAGTCATTGGCCGGTGGCAGCCTCATCCCCCTGAAGGAGATGCTGGCCACCGACGCGGGCCAGGTGATCGTCCGGAGCCAGTCGGCGACGACCCGGGCCTACTACGCGCAGGCGTGGGCTTTGGTATGTATGCTGCGGCACGGGCTGCACGGCAAGTATCGTGACGGGTTCGACCGGATGTGCGCGGATATTGGCCGGCGCGAGTCGGTGGTGCGGGCCCAGGCCGCGCGAATCGCCGCCCCGGAACCGTCGGCGACCAGCATGGGTGAAGCCCTGTTCCGTGCGTATATCTCGACCGACCTGGAGGAGTTCGAGGCGGAGTACGGCCAATACATGCGGCAGGTCTGCGGGTTCTAGCCCCAGAACAGGCGGGGGCTCGGGAGGCACCAAGGCCGCCGCCAGCGGTAGTAGCTGGCCGGCACGATCTCCAGGGCCCGCAGGGTTCGTCGGGCGGGCCAGCCGCTGCGTTGTCGGGTCTGGGTAACCAGGGCCATCACCTCACGCTGCAGCTCCGGCGGGAACTGCGGGTGATCGCTCAATCCGAGAGCGTTTTTTTTAGATCGAGGTTTTCCGCGGTGATCTCCGCGATCACGTTCTTCATCCGGCGGTTCTCGCTCTCAAGCTTCTCGATTTTCGGATCGATTCGCCCGTTGCTCTTGCGGACAAAGATCGTCT
>JBPOIK010000042.1:0-15053 GCA_052034525.1 Planctomycetota bacterium | reverse complement strand
CCGTGGCCCCGGCCCATCCCGGCGCGGGTGGCACCGAACGCTCCGGACGACGTGTTCGTGATGACGCTGGGCGACGTGCGTACGCCGCTGGCGAACGCCACCTACGATCCCCAGCAGGATCGATTGGTCCACGCAGATGGCACGACCATCGAACGATATTACGCCGAGACGCTCGAGGTGCCGTTCTTCCGCCCCATCGACAAGAGCGTGTTCCCCGTTCCTCCGTCCGGGTGGTGTTCATGGTATTACTACTATCAGGAAATCACGCCTGACGAGGTGCTCGCGAACGCCAGGTGGATCGCCCGACACCTGAAGCCGTACGGGGCCCGATATGTTCAGGTTGACGACGGCTGGCAGGGCGTCGGGCACGGCATGGGCGACAACCGGGACTGGACCACCATCGATGTCCGGTTTCGTGAGTTGGGCATGGCCGGGCTGGCCGCGGAGATTCGCAAGCTGGGGCTGGAAGCCGGCCTGTGGCTGGCTCCCCACGGTCAGAGCAACGAGGAGGTCGCCCGGTCTTCCAAAGCGTTTCTGTGGAAGCCGGACGGCACGAGCGCATCGAGGACGTGGGAGGGTCTGTATCTGGTGGATGCCAGTCTGCCGCAGGCGCAGGAGTACCTGGGCGACCTGTTCCGCCGGCTCCGTGGCTGGGGATACACATATTTCAAGATCGATGGTCAGCCGCTTGTTCTGGATGAGTATGTGAAGCAGGCCGAGCACCTCTCCGGGCCGCTTCACGCCGATATGGAGCCGGCGACGCGCAGCCCGTTAATCTGGCGCGATTCCCTGCGAACGATCCGCAGCGCCATCGGGCCGGAATCGTACCTGCTGGGCTGTTGGGGGATTCCCCTGGCGGGCGTGGGCATCATGAACGGGTCGCGAACCGGCGGCGACGTGGTGCCGGGTTATGCCGGTTTTCTGGTCGCGGCCAGGGCGATTCAGAAGTGGAATTTCCTGCACAACATCGCCTGGTACTGCGACCCGGACGTGTTCATGGTGCGTCCGCCGTTGACCGAGGGGCTCGCCCGGGCTTGGGCCACGGTGCAGGGCCTCACCGGACAGGCGCTGCTCACCAGTGATCGTCTGCCCGATTTGCCGCCGTCGCGGATCGAGATGCTCCGTCGCATCTATCCGGCCGTGGATATTCGTCCGCTGGATCTGTTCAATCCCGGAGACACCCTTAAACCCTTGTGGGACTTGAAGGTGGATCATCTGGGGCGCACGTATGACGTGGTGGGTGTCTTTAATTTCACAGACGATCAGCAGGTCATTCGTCACGTGCGTTGGGCGGAGCTCGGATTGAATCCGCAGCAGAAGTATCACGTATATGACTTCTGGCAGGGAATCTACCTCGGCGCGTGGGATCATGGTGTGTTCGTAGAGGTGCCTCCGGCCGACGTGCGGGTTCTGACCCTGGTCCCGGCGGGGGATCGGCCGGTCCTGATCGGCACGAACCGTCATATTACCCAGGGATGGGTGGATCTGACGTCGCTGGAATCCGATTCGGCGGAAGATGAGGCCATTCTGCGCGGCACGAGCCGGGTGATCGCGGGGGATCCCTACAGGATCACGATCGGTCTGCCGCCGGGTGAGCCGGCTCAGTCGATTGTGGCCCGTGTTGAGCCGCAGGGCACCGTCAAGCATTGCCTGTTGGCTCATCACGGCTGCGCCACGCTTACGCTTCAAAGCTGCACAACACGCGAGGTGAGGTGGGAGCTGCGTTTCCAACCGCAGCCGGCCTACCGTTTTCCGGCCGCAGGCCCCGACTCGGTGAGGGTCGGCGCGACTGGGCTGGGCTCGGCCGAGGTCACCTGGACGTCCCCTTACCTGGAACACGTCGCGTTCCGCGTCTCCATGGATGACCAGGTTCTGGGCTATGCGTTTCAACCGCGGGCGGTTCTGACGGAGTTGTCGCCTGGCCGCTCCTATCGCGTCCATGTGAAGGCCGTCTGGTACGACGGCGCGCCTGCCGCGGACAAGGGCGGACAGGTGGAATATCTGCATGAAGCGAGGGAGAAGGTCTATCTGTCGGAACTGCGTCCCGAGGTGGCGGAACAGGACTGGGGCGCCCTTGGAAACGATCGCTCTGTCGACGGCAATGCGCTGTCCGTGACTGGAGAGGTGTTTGAGCGAGGGTTGGGCACTCATGCGAACTCTCGCCTGGTGTACGGCGTTCATGGCGGGTTTCAGCGGTTCGTCGCGAAGGTCGGCCTGGATGACGAGGCCAAACCCTCCGCGGCGGTTCGCGCGTGTTTCGAGGTCTGGGCAGACGGGCAGAAGCGGTGGGAAAGCGAGCCGCAGGCTACCGGCGAGGCGCCCCGACCGGTTTCCGTGGATATCACGGGAGTGGCGCGCCTGGAACTGCGGGTCAGATCGTTGGAGGGGAGCATCGACCATCTTCACGCGGACTGGCTGGATGCCTGCGTGCTGGCGGTGGAACCGGATTGACCCGCCCCCCGCTGGCGCGCGATCGCGGGATCGCGGCATCATCCGCGGCGCCTGGCGGATTTCACCGCAGTGGGTGCGGAGTTTGTCCGCAGCCGGATTCCCCGGCCTGCCAGTGTAATCGTGGACTTCCACGCGTCAGGCGCGTGTGCGAGGTGCAGACGATGGGCACGAGAGTGTCCCGTCTTCCTGTCAGACTGCTGTGGAATCGAGGCGTTCGTGGCCGGGAGACCGGTGGCGGACCCGTCAGACGGCACGTCCGGCAATTGAGTGCTCAGGTTGATCGGCCGGGGCTGTGAAATTCCCTGGTCTGCGGCCGTATTTCCTCAGCCGGCGTGTGGGTTGAGTTCGGGACGAGCGGGAGTCCTGGCGAGCCGGGTTGCTTTCGGCATGGGATTTGCTAACATTTCCGCGGCATTCGCGGATATGCGTTCAGCGGCCTGCGATGCCCGGCCTCTCAGATGACCCTTGCCCAGCCTCGTCCGCGTGAACGGGTCGGGTCCAAGGTGATTGCCGGATCCCCAGCGCGGATTCCGCCTTCGATTACGGAAGCGAAAGAAGGCAGCGGATGCCGAGCGCGTGTTCGGATTTCGAGCGCTTCGGAAGGGTGGGAGGCCGAGCCGTCGGGTGGACGCGGCGGGAGCACAGATAGAGCAAAAACAACGGCCGATGCGCTCAGAAGAGTGGTTCGGAGCCCAAAGTCAGAGGACATCATGAGCGAGAACCTTCAAGCGTCTGTCCGGGAGATCTGCCGGGCGTGCAACAACGATCGGACACGGATGATGGACATCGTGCTGGCGGTCCAGGCGAAGCACGGCTGCGTCAGCAGCGAGGCCATGGACGTGATCGCCAAAGCGGTGTCCACGCACCGTGTGGAGGTGGAGAGCGTCGTCTCCTTCTATGCGTTTCTGTCGAGCCGTCCGAAGGGCAAAGTCGTCATCCGGCTGTGCAACGACGTGATCGACCGGATGCACGGGGCGGACCGGGTGGCGGATACGTTCAGCCGGGAGCTCGGCATCGGCTTCGGGGAGACGACGCCGGACGGTCGGATCTCACTGGAGTACACGCCGTGCATCGGCATGTGCGATCAGGCGCCGGCGGCCCTGGTGAACGACGTGGTGGTCACCGAGCTTCACCGCTCGACGGCCCAACACATCGTTCGTGAGTTGAACCGGCATATGGACCCGCGCCGGCTGGTGACCCGCCTGGGCGACGGCAACAACGCCCACGAGCTGGTCCAGGCGATGGTGAACAACAACATCCGCAAGTCGGGCCCGGTCGTCCTGGCGCCGGTGGACCTGGGGACGGGGCTGGCCAAGGCCCTGGCCATGAGCCCTGTGGAGGTGATTCGCGACATCAAGACGGCCCGGTTGCGCGGCCGCGGCGGGGCCGGGTTCCCCACCGGCATGAAGTGGGAGTTCGCCCGGGGCGCGGACGGCCAGAAACGCTACGTCGTCTGCAACGCGGACGAGGGCGAGCCGGGCACGTTCAAGGATCGTGTGATCCTGACGGAGCGGCCGGAGCTGCTGATCGAAGGCATGGCCATCGCCGGGTATGCCATCGGGGCCAGCGAAGGGATCATTTATCTGCGGGGCGAATATGCGTACCTGCGGGAATACCTCGAGCACGTGCTGAACGAGTGCCGCAATTGCGGCATTCTGGGGAAGAACATCGGCGAGAAGAAGGGCTTCCATTTTGACGTCCGCATCCAGATGGGCGCGGGGGCCTATATCTGCGGCGAGGAGACGGCCCTGCTGAGTTCGTGCGAGGGCCTGCGGGGGGATCCGAAGAACCGCCCGCCGTTCCCCGCGCAGAAGGGCTATCTGGGGCATCCGACGATCGTCAACAACGTGGAGACCTTCTGCTGCGTGACGCGCATTCTCGACAAGGGGCCGGGCGCGTTCGCGCGACTGGGCAGTCCGGGCAGTCCGGGGACGAAGCTGCTGAGCATCTCCGGCGATTGCCGCAGCCCGGGCGTGTATGAGGTGGAGTTCGGCATCAAGCTGCGCGACGTGCTGAAGATGGTCGATGCGTATGACACGGCGGCAGCGCAGGTCGGTGGGCCCAGCGGGCGGATGGTGGGCCCGGACGAGTTTGACCGTCCGATCTGTTACGATCACCTGGCCACGGGCGGGGCGCTGATGGTGTTCAGCCCGGAGCGCAACGTGGTGGATATCGCCCGGCAGTTCGTGGAGTTCTTCGTGGAGGAGAGTTGCGGCTACTGCACCCCGTGCCGGGTGGGCAACATCCTGCTAAAAGAGCGGTTGGATCATATTCTGGCGGGGCGCGGCGAGCACGCGGACCTGGCCTATCTGCAGGAACTGGGCGAGACCATCAAGACGATGAGTCGCTGCGGTCTCGGGCAGACTTCGGCGAATCCCGTGCTCTCGACGCTCCAGAATTTCCGCCCGGCGTACGAGTCGCTGTTGAGGGATTCCGCGACGGACGGGTTCCGACCGTCGTTCGACATCGGGGCGGCTCTGGGAGAGGCCCAGGCCGTCGTGGGGCGCCGGTCAGTGCTTTATGCCGACTAAATGACGGATGAGACCATGAGCGAAACGATTACGATTACGATTGACGGTCGGGAAATCGAGGCACGCCCGGGCCAGACCATCCTCGAGGCGGCCGAGGCGGCGGGCGTGTATATCCCCCGGCTGTGCTACATGAAGGGATTGACGCCGCACGGCAGTTGTCGGGTGTGCACGGTGCTGGTGAACGGCCGGCCGCAATCGGCCTGCACGCAGCCGGTGGCGCCGGGGGCGATCATCGAAAACGACACGGAGCGGATGCTCAAGCTGCGGCGGAGCATCATCGAGATGCTGTTCGTAGAGGGCAATCACTTCTGCATGTTCTGCGAGAAGAGCGGCAATTGCGAGCTGCAGGCCATGGCCTATCGGTTCGGCATTCATGCTCCGCTGTACCCGTATCTGTGGCCGACGCGGGAGGTGGATGCCTCCCATCCGGACGTGATGGTGGACCACAACCGGTGCATCCTGTGCGCCCGCTGCGTGCGGGCCTCGAAAGAGCGGGACGGCAAGAACGTATTCCAGTTCGTGAACCGCGACGGGCACAAGCGGGTGGCCGTCAACGCGGAGGCCCGGCTCGGCGACACCGATATCGAGGCAACGGACAAGGTGGTGGACGTCTGTCCGGTCGGCGCCCTCCTGCGGAAGCGGGTGGGGTATGCGGTGCCGGTGGGCAAGCGCCTGTATGACCACGAGCCGATCGGCTCGGACATCGCGGCGGCAAACAAGAAGTGAACAAGGAACGGACCATGGCGAAACCCAAAGTTGCGACGACCTCGCTGGCCGGCTGCTTCGGCTGCCACATGTCGCTGCTGGACATTGACGAGCGCATTCTCAAGCTGGTGGAGCTGGTGGATTTCGACAAATCTCCGGTGGACGACATCAAGGAGTTCACCGGTCGGTGCGCGATCGGGCTGATCGAGGGCGGATGCTGCAACGAGGAGAATGTGCGGGTGCTGCAGGATTTCCGCAAGCATTGCGACATTCTGGTCTCGGTGGGCGATTGCGCGACGATGGGCGGCATTCCCGCCCTGCGCAACAATCTGCCCCTCCAGGAGTGCTACGAAGAGGCCTATCTTAACGGGCCGTCCGTGCACAACCCCAAGGGGCGCATCCCGGACGATCCGGAACTGCCGCTGCTGCTGGACAAGGTTTATCCGTGCCACGAAGTGGTGAAGATCGATTATCATCTGCCGGGCTGTCCTCCGTCGGCGGATACGCTGTGGGAGGCCCTGGTGGCCCTGCTCGGCAACAAGCCGTTGGAACTGCCCTACGAGTTGATCAAGTACGATTGAGTGGGGCGATCGGAGTAATGACCGTGGTCGCAACGAACGGATACAAACGCATTGTGATCGAGCCCGTTACCCGCGTGGAAGGGCACGGAAAGGTGACCATCCTGCTGGACGACGGGGGCAAGGTGCATCAGGCCCGCCTGCATATCGTGGAGTTCCGCGGGTTTGAGCGGTTCATCCTGGGACGGCCCTTCTGGGAAGTGCCCGTGCTGGTGCAAAGGCTCTGCGGGATCTGCCCGGTGAGCCATCACCTGGCGGCGGCCAAGGCCATGGACTGGATCGTGGGCGGCGAGAAGCTCACTCCCACGGCCGAGAAGATGCGTCGCCTCATGCACTACGGGCAGATCTTCCAGTCTCACAGCCTGCACTTCTTCCACCTCTGCTCGCCCGATCTGCTGTTCGGGTTTGACGCCGATCCGGCCATCCGCAACGTGATCGGCGTGGCGGCCAAGCATCCGGACCTGGCCGTGCAGGGCGTGATGATGCGCAAGTACGGGCAGGAGATCATCAAGGCCACGGCCGGCAAGAAGATCCACGGTACGGGCGCCATCCCGGGAGGCATCAACAAGAACCTCTCCATCGCGGAACGTGACTTCTTCCTGAAGGACCTGGAGCAGATGGTGACGTGGTCGAAGGCGGCCCTGAAGATCGCCAAGGACTACACGGTGGAGAACCTCGATACGGTCAAAGATTTCGGGTCGTTCCCCTCGAACCATCTGTCGCTCGTCCGCGAGGACGGCGCGATGGACCTGTATCACGGCCACCTGCGCGCGATCACCGCGGACGGCAAGAAGATCTTCGACCAGGTGGACTACCGGTCGTACCTCGACTACATCCAGGAAGAGGTGCGGTCGTGGTCCTACATGAAGTTCCCGTTCATCAAGTCCATCGGTCCGGAGAACGGCTGGTATCGTGTGGGCCCGCTGGCCCGCGTGAACGCGTGTGACTTCATCGACACGCCGGAGGCTGAGGCGGCCCGCAAGGAGTTCATGGCCGTCACGAACGGCAAACCCAACAACATCTCCCTGGCCTACCACTGGGCGCGGATGATCGAGGTTCTTCATGCGATCGAGAAGATCGCCGTCCTGCTGCACGATCCGGACCTGCAGGGCAAAGACCTGGTGGTCAAGGGCAAGCGGCGGGGCGAGGCCGTGGGCCTGATTGAGGCTCCCCGGGGCACGCTGTTCCACCACTATCAGATCGACGAGAACGACCAGGTGACCATGGCCAACCTGATCGTGAGCACCACGAACAACAACGAGCCGATGAACCGGGCGGTTCGCGGCGTCGCGGACGAGTACATCAGCGGCCGGCAGATCAAGGAAGGGCTGCTCAACCGGGTGGAGGTGGTCATCCGCGCGTATGACCCGTGCCTGTCGTGTGCGACGCACGCGATGGGGCGGATGCCGCTGGTTGTGGAGCTGTATGACCACACCGGGCAGTTGCTGGACTGTCAGAGCAGGGAGTAGGCGATGGTGTCGCCCGGCCGCAGAGTGCTGGTGATCGGCTACGGCAATCCGGGGCGTCTGGACGACGGGCTGGGTCCGGCTTTGGCCGAGATGCTGGCAGGACGCAACCTGCCCGGCGTCACCGTGGACGCGGATTACCAGTTGACGGTGGAGGATGCGGCGGCGGTGGCCGAACACGATCTGGTGGTGTTCGCGGACGCGGCGGTGTCGGGCACCGCGCCGTTCTGGGTGCGCCGCATTACGCCCGCGGCCCGGTGGACGTTCACCACGCACAGCGTGGCGCCGGAGTCGGTCCTGGGCATGGCCCGGGAGATGTTCGGGGCGACGACGCCCGGCTATGCGATGGGAATTCGCGGATATGCGTTTGACGAGTTTGGCGAGGGCCTGACGCCGCAGGCCAGAAGGAACCTGGACGCGGCCGCGGCGTACCTGGAACTCGCCCTGCGGAATGGTGACCTCAGGGAAGTCGGCCACGGCCCGAGGGCGTGCGGAACCGTCCGTGCCCCTGCGTTACATGGGGATGCATGATGAAAGATGGAAAACACGTAATCCTCTATGTTGATGACGATGCGGACTTCCTCTTCGCAGTGCGAAAGGTGCTGGAGGCCAACGGCTACATCATGGTCGAGGCCGGCACGGCGGAGGAGGGGCTGAAGGTCTACAAAGAGGCCCGACCGGACCTGGTCATCGTCGACCTGATGATGGAAGAGGTGGACGCCGGCACGCGCATGGTCAAGGAGCTGAGGGCGCTGGGGAACAAGGCTCCGGTATACATGCTCAGCTCCGTCGGTGACAACCTGAGCCAGCTCACCGATTACTCGCAACTGGGGCTGGCCGGTGTATTTCAGAAGCCGCTGGACAATGCCGCACTGCTGAAGGTCCTGGAGCAGAGGCTGAAATAGACCCGGCCCCAACGATGGGCAGCCTCCCGTTCCGGGCCGGCCCTTCCTGGGATCGCGCCGGAAGACCGGACAGGCTGTCTCGGGCCGGGGCGTCGATCGGCCTGTGTGCCCGCCGATGCGGGCGAGGGCGGGGCGCGATCAGCGGGGCTGCCGGGGTTCCGGGAGGTGCCGCATGCACAATACGCATCGAATTGTCGGAATTCACGTCACTGACCGGGTGCAGCGGGCCGGCGAGGTGCAGCAATTGCTCAGCGAGTACGGCTGCTCCATCCGGACGAGAGTGGGTCTGCACCACCTGGACGGCGACGTCTGCTCGCCGAACGGGCTGCTTCTGCTCGAGCTTTTCGGTGACGAGGCTCCTTGTCGAGCGCTGACGGAGAAGCTGGCGGCGATCGACGGGGTGGAAGTGCAGCAGATGACTTTTGAGCATCCGCGGGCGTGACGGCGTGCCGGATGCGGGGGATGCTCCGTGAAGTGGCTGGAGCGGTTCTGGTTCGGCTGCGGACACTGCCGGGGCGTCGAGGCGTGTCCCGTGGCCCGGGCGGTTGAATCTGCGCAGAGCGGCCCGGCGGGTAGCGGAGCCGGTCTGGTCGGCGCGGCCGTCGTGGTGTTTCTGATGCCCCTGGTGTTCGCCATCGCCGGCGCGTGGCTGGTCGGCGGCCGGGCGGCGCAAGACTCTCATGCCGTGTCGAGCGGTTGGCAGTTCGTCGGTGCGGTGGCCGGCCTGGCCGCGGGAGTGGTGACGGCCCGGTGGCTCGTGCGGCGACTGTGGGCCAGACGTGGCGACGCAGCGGGAGACGCAGGATGATCCGGGTGCTTCGAGACCGGATGCGGGGTCTTACGGTTTTTTCCCGGGGGATTCACCCCCCGCATCGCAAGGCGTACAGCGAGAGTCTTGCGATCCGGGCGTTTGTCCCTCAGGGCGAGTTGATGGTTCCGATGGTGCAGCACATCGGGGCCGCGTGCGATCCGTTGGTCAAAGCTCGAGAAGAGGTGGTTTTCGGCCAGAAGATCGCCGATTCATCCGCTCCGATTTCCGCGCCCATTCACGCCCCGGTCAGCGGGAAGATCGGCGCGGGAACGGTCTGTCTGTTGCCGTCCGGTCGGCGGGTGCCGGCCGTGCCGCTCAAGCCGGCCGAGAGTGAGGCGTTGCCCGGAAATGTTCTGGAGGACTTTCTGGATCGCGACTGGGACGGCGTGGACCCGGTCGACTACGATCCGGAGGCGATCGTCCAGGCGGTGCGCGCGGCGGGCGTCGTCGGGCAGGGTGGGGCGACGTTTCCGACCCATTTCAAGCTGCGCCGCAACCCCCAGACGCCCATTGACACCGTCATTCTCAACGGCTGCGAATGCGAGCCCTACCTGACCGCGGACCATCGCTTGATGGTCGAGGCGCCCGAACCCATCGTCATCGGAACGCAACTGGCGGCGCGTGCGTGTGGAGCGCAGCGCGCGATTATCGCGATAGAGGAAAACAAGCCGGACGCCATCGAGGCGATGCGCAAGGCCGTCGCGGGCCGGCAGGGGATGGAAGTCGTGGTGTGTGCCACGCAGTATCCGATGGGAGGCGAACGGCAGCTCATCGCGGCCGTGCTGGGCCGGGAAGTGCCCTCGGCGCCGCAGGGACTTCCGCTGCACGTGCGGGTGGTGGTGGTGAACGTGGCGACGGCACACAGCATCGCTCGCGGCGTGGTGAAAGGCACACCGTTTACCCACCGCGTCGTCAGCGTGACCGGCGGCGGCGTGGTGGAGCCGGGCAACTGGCTGGTGCCGGTGGGCACGATGTTTTCCGAGCTGATCGCGGCCTGCGGCGGCATGAAACCCGACGCCGTGAAGGTGCTGGCGGGCGGGCCGATGATGGGCCCGACCGTGCCGCATCTGGACGTGCCGGTGACCAAGGGCGTGGGCGGCATCACGATCATGACGGAGGCCGAGACGGCGCACTGGAAGGAGTCGCCGTGTATGCGATGCGGGCGGTGCGTGAACAACTGCCCGCTGTACCTGGCCACGACAAAAATTGCCCACGCGGTGATGCATCGGGACTACGACCTTGCGGAGAAGTATCATATGAGCGCCTGCTGCGAGTGCGGCTGCTGCTCGTATGTCTGTCCGGCCCGGATCCCGCTGGCCCAGTACATCCGGGCCGGCAAGAACCAGGTCCGGCTGATCGCGGCTCAGAAGAAGGTACAGGACAAGAGAGCCGGCTGAGTTTTCGCCAACCTGCCGAGTACCGCATCCATGAGTGAAGTGCAAAGCGCCTCCCCATCCAACGTTGAACCGGCCCCGGCCAAGGCACGGGGTCTTCTGGTCAGCTCGGCCCCGCATCTGGCGGACCGGGTCACGACGCGGCGGCTGATGTTCCAGGTCGTGCTGGCCATGCTGCCGATGCTGGGCGTGGCGATCTGGCTGTTCGGCCTGTCGGCTCTGAAGCTGACGGTCGTGACGACGGTGGGCTGTCTTGCGGCCGAAGCGGTGGCGAACTGGATGCGGGGTCGGGACCAGTCGTCGCTGGCGGACGGCTCGGCGATCGTCACGGGCATGATCCTGGCCTTTTCGTTGCCGCCCGCCCTGGCCGCTTACCAGGCGTTCATCGGCGGCGTGGTGGCGATCACGCTGGCCAAAGCGGTCTTCGGCGGCCTGGGCAAGAACCTGTTCAACCCCGCGATGGTGGGCCGGGCCTTTCTGATGGTCTGTTTTCCGGTCGCCATGACGACCTGGACGGAGCCGGGCACGCTCCAGACGATCGGCGTCGACGCGCTGACACGCGCCACGCCGCTGGCGGCCGCCAAGTTCCACGCGGGCGCGCTGGCGGCGATGATAGACCTGTTCATCGGCAAGGTGGGCGGCTGCGTGGGGGAGACCAGCGCGGCGGCGGTGTTGCTGGGCGGGCTCTTTCTCATCATACGGGGCGTCGCCGACTGGCGCCAGCCCGTGGCCATGCTGGGCGCGGCGGCCATTTTTGCCGCCATCGCGCACGCGGTTGCCCCGGAGAGGTTTGCCGGCGTGTTGTACCAGCTCCAGGGCGGCGCACTGCTGTTCGGCGCGTTTTTCATTGCGACGGATTACGTCGGCGTGCCGCTGACGCCGTTCGGCCGGCTGGTTTTCGGCGCGGGAGCGGGCGTGCTGGTGATGGTGATCCGCCTGTTCGGGGGATACCCCGAAGGCGTGATGTACGCCATTCTGATCATGAACGCCCTGACGCCGTTGATCGAGCGCTGGACGGTGCCGGCGCCCTTCGGCGGCGTGCTCAAGACCGGAACGGAGTGAATCGGACGCCCGGCCGAATGCCGGCGGAAGGCGGATGGTCATGAGGCAGTTTCTGGCGCAGTCGTGGTTGGTGCTTCTGCTGGGCACGGGGTTCTCGGTGGCCCTGGCCGGGGCCCAGGCCGGGTTCGGTCCCCGCATCCGGATGAATGAACGGCAGGCCCTGGAGAGTGCCGTCTATGAGGTGGTGCCAGGTGCCACGCACTTCGAGGAGATGGATGTCGACGGTCGCAGGGTCTTCAAATGCGTGGACGACGCGGAGGCCCTGTGCGGCTGGGCGCTGCCGGCCAGCGGTTTCGGCTTCCAGGACGAGATCAAGCTGGTGGTGGGGCTGTCGCCGGACCGGAATACGATCACCGGGATCAAGGTGCTCTCGCAGAAGGAGACGCCCGGCCTGGGCAACAAGATCGAAGACAAGGAATGGCGCGACCAGTTTACCGGAATGGACGCTACTCGCGCCGGAACGATGCTGAAACACGCTCCGCAGGACAAGGCGCACGAGGTGCAGGCCGTGACCGGCGCCACGATCACCAGTGTTTCGGTAATGAGGATTGTCAACGGCGTGCTGGCCGACGTACGTCCGCGCCTGCCGGATTCGAAACCGTCCGGCGACCGGGCCGCGGCCAAGGAGTGATTGCATGGCCGAACCGACTGGACTGGAGCGATTGCGGGCCGGCTTCTGGTCAGACAACCCGATCGTGGTGCAGGTGCTGGGGATGTGCCCGACGCTGGCGGTGACCAATTCGCTCGAGAACGCGGTGGTGATGGGCGCGGCGGTGACGTTCGTGCTGCTCGGGTCGAACCTGATGACGAGCATGCTTCGGCGTCTGATCCAGCCGCACGTGCGCATTCTGGTCTTCACGCTCACGATCGCGGCGTTCGTCACGATCGCGGACCTTTTTCTTCAGGCCTATCTTCCGTCGGCCAGCAAGAAACTGGGTCCGTTCGTGCCGCTGATCATCGTGAACTGCATCATCATCGCCCGATGCGAGGTGTGCGCCGCCAAGAACCGCCTGTGGCCGTCGCTCTGTGACGCGATCGGCCAGGGCGGCGGGTTCACCATTGCCCTGAGCATTCTGGGAATCGTGCGCGAGGTGATGGGCTCCGGCAAGATCTGGAACCAGCCGCTCTTCCGTGAGGATACGTTCGCGCCGCACGCGTGGGTCATCATGATTCTTCCGCCGGGGGCCTTCCTCATGCTGGGGATTCTGATCGGCGTGGCAACTTACATCCGGCAACGCGGAGCGGCCGGCGGAGGTGTCGCATGAAGTTGGATTTCGGCATCCTGCTCACGATTTTCATCGGAACGGCGCTGATCAACAACTTCGTCTTTTCGATGTTCCTGGGCATCTGTCCGTTCCTGGGAGTCTCGCGCAAGCTGGATATGGCCTTCGGAATGGGCGCCGCCGTCACGTTCGTGCTGACGCTCTCCGGCGTGGTGACCTGGCTCATCGTGCATGGGGCGCTGACCCCGGCGGGGACGGCGTTCGAGTTGGAGTTGGGGTTCCTGAAGAACACCATCTTCATTTTCGTCATCGCGGCGATGGTCCAGCTCGTCGAAATGTACATCCGCAAGTTCTTCCCTCCGTTGTACACGGCGTTCGGCGTTTTTCTGCCGCTGATCACCACGAATTGCGCCATCCTGGGAGCGTGTCTGCTCATTGACATGCGCGGATATTCCCTGCTGGAGGCGACGGTGTTCAGCTTCGCCGCCGGGCTGGGGTTCACGCTGGCGATTGTGATCATGGCGGGCATCCGGGAGCACCTGGTTTTCAGCGACGTGCCGAAGGCCCTGAAGGGTCCGGGGATCACCCTGCTGACCGCCGCCATCCTCTCGCTTGCGTTTATGGGGTTTGCGGGGATCAAATTCTAGCGGATTCGGAGGATCCAGGCGTGACGCTCCTCATCGCGGGCATGTTGATGTTCGGTCTGACCGTGGTGTTCACGTTTCTGCTGGGCGTGGCCAAGAAGCGGCTGGCCGTGTTTGAGGATCCGCGGATCGCACTGGTGCAGGAGGTCCTGCCGGCGGCCAACTGCGGCGGCTGCGGCTTCGCCGGCTGCGCCGATTTCGCCAAGGCGGTCGTTGAGCAACGGGCCGAGTGCACGGGCTGCCCGGTGGGCGGCTCCCGGACGGCCGAGAAGATCGCTCAGGTGCTCGGGGTGGAGGTGGTTCGCACCTACCCCTACCGCCCGGTCATTCACTGTCGGGCCAAACGCTCCGACAAGCTGGGCATGGTGGAGTACGAGGGCGTGGCCAGTTGCGTCGAGGCGAACGTGGTGGGAGTTACCCAGGGCTGCACGTACGGCTGCCTGGGCTTCGGCGATTGCGTGCGGGCCTGCCCCTATGACGCGATGCGGATGGAAGGCGATCTGCCGGTCATCAACTATGAAAACTGTACGGGCTGCGGGGCCTGCGTGCGGGCCTGCCCGCGCAACATCATTGAACAGATCCCCTTCAAGCAGGAACGGATGCTTGTGATCGCCTGCTCGAACAAGGAACCGGGCAAGTGCGTCAAGGCCGTCTGCAAGGTGGGTTGCATCGGCTGCGGCCTGTGTCAGCGGCTGTTCGCCGATCTCTTCCAGGTGCGGAACAACCTGGCCTACCTGAACTACGACAAGTACACGGGCGAGAACGACGAGGGCAACGAAGCCCTGCAGAAAGTCCTTCACAAGTGCCCGGCCGACGCCCTGGTTTACTTCGGCAAGCCCAAGCCTCACTACGCAGAGCTGTTGGCTCAGGAGGAGGCCGCCGCCTCCGTCTGACGGCCCGCCGGTGGGCTTATTCCGCCACCACGTACCGCGAGAATCCCGACGATTCGGCCGTGCGCACGTCGGCGACCGAACCCCAGACCCACATCGCCCCAATTGCCGACCGGGGCGCCGCCATGGCCAGGCCTTTCCTCCACGGTCACCACGCTGACTGTCGTTCCCCAGGCGTCGACGGTGAGCCCGTTTGGAGCGATCGGCCTGGGTGCCCCGGGTGCGTGCGATCTGGCAGGCGGGCAGTGAGAAGGCAGCCCGGCGATTGGCGGCGGCGATTCGAGACCTACGGGAAGCGGGCTACGACCGGGCCGCAGCCTGTCTGGCGGACGATCTGGACCGGTGCCTGACGTTTTACCAGTTCCCGGAGGCGCACTGGATTCACCTTCGGAC
>JBPOIK010000198.1:0-25554 GCA_052034525.1 Planctomycetota bacterium | reverse complement strand
CTTCCGCTTCCGGGAGACCTCCTTAATTGCTGTGCAGCGGGCGACAAGCATTGTGTCCCACGGCGGTTCGGAGGGATGGTAACCATCGGCGCCTTCCTGCAGAACGACATTGATCGACCCGGAACTTGGAGTGGTGCGCGGCTCACACCCCGCGGAGAGCGTCAACACGAGGACGAGACAAAGCCGCGTTTCTTGGAGACCGCGCATAAGATTGGCCTTTCCATGCAATTGCGAGTCGGGCCATACCGCGAAAGGCGAACGCCCCTGAAAGCCAGTCCCATCCAACGGCCGCGGCAAGGCAAGCGCTGTTTCCGACGCCTCATCCGCAAGATCACAGACGCCGTCCGGAAAACCCGCCGTTTCGTCGTCCGCAGGCGCTCTGCGAACCGCATCATCTGGCGTCCGAGCGCAGCGGTCCGGCGGGATGGGGGCGAACCCACTTCTCGAGCACTGCTCCAGGCGTCAGCGTCACAAATCGCCAGGGCGAGAATTACTCCTTTTTCTCGCGGATGGCCGCGGCGCGTTTTTCGAGTCTCTGCGCCTCGGCTTTCCGTTTCGTGTCTCGAAGCAACTGGGCGTAATTCTCCAAGACCGTCGCCACGTCGGGATGGTCCGGACCGAGGGCCTTCTCCCAGATCGCCAACGACCGCTTGTAGAGCGGCTCAGCCCGCTCGCATTTGCTCTGGGTAAGGTACAGCGCTGCCAGGTTGTGCAGACTCATCGCCACGTCGGGATGGTCCGGGCCGAGGGCCTTTTCCCGGATCGCCAGCAACCGCTTGTAGAGCGGCTCAGCCCGCTCGTACAGGCCTTGCGCGCGGTACAGTTGGGCCAGGTTGTTCAGGCTGGTCGCCAATCGCGAATCGCTCGGACCGAACTTCTCCGCTTCAGCCAGGGCGGACTGGAACTCCTTTTCCGCTTCCGCATATCGGCCGGCTCGGTATGCTTCCCTCCCCGCGTCGTTGTGGGTTTCCCACAACGTGCTTTGTGCCTGTGCGGCATAAGTCCAAAGCAGAGCAGCAAGAGCCAAGAATTGGCTTGCGCGCGGTCGAAAGTGATTCATACGTATCCTCCCTTCGGGAGGAGATACAGTGTAACGGTTTGCAGATTCCACGGCAACGTGGGTTCCGTCCTGCGCGGCGCGCCGCCGGCGAATGCGGAACGTGATCCCCCCGAGCTTCCTGCGGAAGGCCGGGGTGAGTGAGGCAGAAGAGTGCTGGACCGGCACATCTCGGGTATTGCGATGATGGAGCCGTATCCCGCCCCTCGTGACGAGCCGCCGTCCGTTCCGCGAGGATCACGCGTCAAGATGGTTTCCTCCTGAACTCGACGCGCGTCGACGAAGACGATTCAAGAGCTTCCTGCCCGCCGGTTGGCGCCGCCCCGTTTGAGTCAATCGCGGCGGCTGTCCGGTGCCGCTCACGCACAGTCGCGCACCCGGCGGGAGATGGCCCCCCAGACAAAAAGCCACGAAAGGCTACAGCATTTTCGGCGGGAACGTGGTACCCTTTCGCACGAGTTGGCGTGCCGGGCGCCCGCCGTGCGGATGCCCGGAAGGAAAATCCGCACCGTGAATGCCATCGAGCTTGTCGACGTGACCAAGACCTTCAGCCGGCACAAAGCCGTGGACGGCCTGTCGCTCCACGTGCCGCGGGGGTCCGTCTATGGGTTCATCGGGCCCAACGGGTCCGGCAAGACCACCACCTTGCGGATGATCATGAACATCCTGTACCCGGACCGGGGCGACATCCGCGTGTTCGGCCGGCCGCCCCGCACGGCGTCCGATCTGATCGGCTATCTGCCGGAAGAACGCGGCCTGTACAAGCGGATGCGGGTACTGGATCTGCTGCGTTTCTATGCGGAGCTGAAGGGATGCCCGGGCTTCAAGGCGCAGGCACAGGCCTGGCTGGCCAAACTGGGGCTGGCCGACTGGGGCGGTCGAAAGATCGACGCCCTCTCCAAGGGTATGGCCCAGAAGGTGCAGTTCATCGCCGCGGTGATCGCCCGGCCGGAACTGGTGATCCTGGACGAGCCATTCTCCGGCCTGGACCCGGTGAATATGGAAGCCATCCGCAACGAGGTGCTCGAGCTGAAGCGCGGCGGGGCCACCATCCTCTTCTCCACGCACGACATGGACGTGGCCGAGCGCATGTGCGATTTCATCTTCATGATCTTCCAGGGCAAGAAGGTCCTGGACGGAACGCTGGACGCCATTCAACAGCAGTACGGCCACGACACGCTGCGTGTCCGGGTGGACGGACCGCCTCTGACCGCGGCGGACCTGCCGGGAGTGGCCAAGGTGACGGACTTCGGACACCTCCAGGAGCTTCGGCTGGCCGAGGGCGCGGATCCGCAGAACGTTCTGATCCGGCTGATGCAGCGCGGACGCGTGCGCCACTTCGAGGTGGCCCAACCGTCGCTGCGAGACATTTTCGTCCGGATCGCCGGCCCGCAGGCCCTGGAGGCGGCGCATGCGTAAGACACTCGTCATCGCCGTGCGGGAATACCAGGCGGCGGTCCGCACCAAAATGTTCATCATCACCCTGGTGTTGATGCCGATCCTCGCCACCGGCGGGCTGATCGCCCACCGCCTGCTCGGGGGGCAGGTGGACACGACCGATCGTCGAGTGGCCGTGATTGACCGGTCCGGGGTGCTCTTTGACGTGCTGGCCAAAGCCGCGGACGCCCGCAACGCATCCCTGAGAGACCCACAAACGAACGAAAAAACGGGCCCCGCCTTCCTTTTCGATCGCGTTGAGCCGGATGACACGGACCCGGAGGGACAACTCCTGTCCCTCTCGAACGCGGTTCGCCAGGGCAGATACTTCGCGTTCATTGAGATCGGGCCGGAGGTGCTGCGCCCGGGCGCCGACCCCGCGCGGGCGCAGATCGAGTATTATACCGACACCCCCATGTACGGCCGCATCGAGCGATTCATCAGCGAACCGCTGAACAACGCGATCCAGTCGCAGCGCCTGGCCGAAGTGGGCATCGACAAGAGGGTGGTGGACTGGGCGACCCGCTGGGTGCCGGTGGAGACGCTCGGACTGCTCGAGGTGGACGCGAAGACAGGCGAGATTCACGGCGCGGACCGGGCGGCCCGGGAGGCCCGCATCGGCGTGGTGATCTTCTGCCTGCTCACGATGTTCATGGTGATCACGGTGGGGGCCACGCCGCTGATGCAGGGGGTGCTCGAGGAGAAAATGCAGCGGATCGCCGAGGTGCTGCTGGGGTCCGTCACGCCGTTCCAGCTCATGGCAGGCAAGCTGCTCGGCATGGTGGGCGTGTCTTTGACGGTGCTGGTCTTGTATGTCCTGGCCGGCGTGGGGGTGGCCGAGGGCATCGGCCTGAGGGCCGTCGCCGCGCGCTCGCTGATCGTCTGGATCGCGACCTACCAGGTGTTGGCGATCCTGATGTTCGGCTCGCTCTTCAGCGCCATCGGCGCCGCGTGCTCGGACCTCAAAGAAGCGCAGAGCGCGTTCCTGCCCATCTGGCTCATCGTGTGCGTACCTCTGTTCGTGCTCGGCCCGATCCTGGAAGAGCCCACCAGCAGGTTCGCGACGGTGGTGTCGTTGATTCCTCTGTTCACGCCCATCGTCATGGTCATCCGGCTGGCGGCCGTACCGGTCATTCCGCTGTGGCAGCCGATGCTGGGGGTGCTGCTGACGCTGGCCATGACCACGCTGGCAGTATTTGTCTCGGGGCGCATCTTTCGGGTGGGCCTGCTGATGCAGGGAAAGGGGGCAAGCTTCCGAGACATGCTGCGCTGGGCTATCCGGGGATAATCGTCCAGTATTACTTCAAACACGCTTCCAAGGGAATCGGTGTTTCTGTATTGCCATTTCCGGGTCGAGCCGTCGTTCGAGACGGGCGAGACGGTGGATGAGATACGCCACACGGCGCGTGCCAGATCCATCCCCGCTCGCAAGATGGAACGCCGCAGTCTGCTTGATGCCAGATGGCGCCGACCCCGTGGACGTCGCCACCCATGGGCCGGACGCCGACCGCGACGGCGTGATCTGATTCTCCTGATGCCACCGCCACCGCCTCCCGGCTTTTCCTTGTGGAACTCCGGACCGTTCCATATGATGAACCGCACGATTGGGGTCGTGTGTTCGGGATGACTTTGTAACTGGGCAATTCGAGTCTCGAAAGAGCCGGAGCTGAACCTATGGCGACCATGCAGGACGTGCTGGCGAAGAAGATCGTCTCCTGGCGCAAGGAGATCGCTTCTATTCGCAAGCAGTCTGGGGAGAAGGTGATTTCCCAGGTGACCGTCGACCAGGCGTATGGCGGAATGCGCGGGGTCAACGGGCTGGTGTGCGATACTTCGGTGGTCGAGCCCGACAAGGGCCTCATTATTCGCGGGTACCCGCTGCTGGAGATCAAGGATCTGTGGCCGGAGGACGTTTTCTATCTGCTTCTGACCGGCGACCGGCCGGACGCGCAGGCCCGGGAATCTCTTCGGCGTGAGTACGACAAGCGGGCGCAGGTGCCCGACTATGTGTGGAGCGTTCTGCTCGCCATGCCCGTCGACAGCCATCCGATGTGCATGCTCAACACGGCGATCCTCTGCATGGAACGGGAAAGCCGTTTCCGCGCGGCGTATGACCGAGGGATGCCCAAGGAGGAGTACTGGATTCCCATGCTGGAGGACAGCCTCACTCTTCTGGCCCGCCTGCCGGGCATCGCCGCCGGCATTTACCGGATGCGCTACAGCAAGGGAGATCGGATTCCGTGGGCGCATGAGCTGGATTGGGGGGCGAACTACGCCAGGATGCTGGGCCTCGCGGATCCGCAGGGAAGCCTCGTAAAACTCATGCGGCTCTATCTGACCTTCCATTCCGATCACGAGGGCGGAAACGTGTCAGCCTTTTCGTGCCACACCATCGGCTCGGCGCTGTCCGATGCGTACTACGCCGTGTCCGGGGGGTTGAACGGACTGGCCGGGCCGTTGCACGGGCTGGCGAACCAGGAATGCCTCAACTGGGTTCTGGAGGTGATGAAGAAATTCATCGGCATTCCATCGGAGACGGTCTTGCGCGACTTCGCCTTCGAGACGCTGCGCCAGGGCAAGGTGATCCCCGGCTACGGGCACGCCGTGCTGCGCGTGGTGGACCCGCGCTTTTCGGGTTTGCTGGAGTTCGGTCAGCAATACATGAGGGACGATCCGGTGTTCCAGACCGTGGAGCGCGTCTTTAATGTGGTTCCGCGGGTGCTGCAGGAATACTCCGACGAGCGGGTCAAAGCGGGCAAGGCGCCGATCGCCAACTGCTGGCCGAACGTGGATGCGTGCTCGGGCGCGTTGTTCTACCATTACGGATTGACGGAGTTTCCCTATTACACCGTGCTGTTCGCGGTCGCGCGGGCCATGGGCATGCTGGCCCAGCTCACGTTGAATCGGGCCATGGGCACGGCCATCACGCGGCCGAAATCCGTCTCTACGGAGTGGATCAGGGCCAACGCGTGCAAGGCGTAGGCAAAGCGCCGCGCGTGAACCGTCCGGTCCGGAGGGGCTCGCACTCACCGGCCGGTCTGTTACACTGGGGAAAGACCCGGGGCGGCTTCCCGTCGCGGCGGATGAACCAGGTGGGGGGTGTGTTGTGACCGTACGATTGCCCGTTCTGTTTATGTTCGGCTTGCTCATGGCGGCGGTGGCCGGCTGCAGCATGGCTCCGGCGTTTCCGGTTCGTCCCGTGGAGGCCCATGCCCGGCTTCTGGCGTTCGACATGGACGGCGACGGGCGGGATGACTACTGGCAGCTCCTGAACGACGATGGGCAGAAAGTCGAGCTTCGTTTCGACACAGACGGAGACGGCAAACCGGACGAAACGGTGCGGCCGGCCGATCTGTCGCCGTCGGACTGCCTTCACGCAATCATCGTGCTGGACGGCGTGCCGTTCGAGGTGGTGACCGCGCTGTACGACGAGGGATGGCTGCGGTTGTTTCCGCGTCCCAGCCGGGCCGTCAGCGTCTTTCCCGTAATGACCGATCTGGCGCTGACGCGCGTGTTCACGAAGGAGACGTGCCTGGGCTACGAGGCCCAGTACTGGGACCGCGCCCGCAAGCGCCTCACAGACGGCAACTGGGTTTACCTCAGCGGGGCAAACGCGCCGTGGCGGCCTCGAATGGACTACAGTTGCTCGCTCTGGCTGGATGCCAACAGCTATCTGAATCCCGAGGCACTCTGGCGCGACGAGCTGGGCGGCATCACCCGCGCCATACGCCGCGCCCAGACCGGGACCGTGCGCGTCTATTCCGTGGCCACCGCCGGTCTGGCCACGCGCCGCGGACGAGACGCCATCGTAGACTGCCTTCAGACGGTGGATAGTCTGTGCGAACGACTGACGTGGGAGCGCCGGGGCCGCATCCGGTTCACCATCTTCGCCGACCACGGACACGATCTGGTCCCCGCCGAGAACGTCGATCTTCGCTCGCACCTGGAGGCCGCCGGGTTCCGCTGGTCGCAGCGGCTGGAGGACCACCGTTCGGTGTGCAGCGCGCGGTTCGGCCTGGTGTCCTGTGCCGTGCTGAACACACAGGATCCGGAGGGCGTCACCGACGCGCTGATGACTCATCCGGCCGTCGACCTGGCGGCATACCCGAAACCCTCGGCGCCGGACAACCGCGTGATTGTCGTGCGGCGCGGCGGCCAGGCGGCGGAGATTTCCCGGGATCCGGCGGGCCGTTTCCTCTATCGAACGCTGGAGGGCGATCCGTTGGGGCTGGCCCCCATCCAGATCGCCCTGAGCGAGGCCGGCAAGCTGACCGCGGACGGTGCGGCGGCAGACCGGGACTGGTTCGCGGCGACCGCGGGGCACGAGTATCCCGACCCTCTGTATCGCATCTGGCTCGCTTTCAACGGGCTGGTGCGGAATCCGGCGGATGTGATCGTGAGCCTGAAGGAAGGCTACTACACCGGAAGCGGCTTCTTCTCCGCGATGGTGACGGTGGCCAGCACGCACGGCGCGCTGACACAGCGCGGCAGCACAACCTTCGCAGTTTCGAACCACGTCGCCCTGCCGCCGGAGCTTCGGGTGGAAGACCTGGCCACCTGGGTGCGGCCGGAGTAAGTTACCGTTCCGGAAGCAGACGCTCCCCGGTTCACGGGAACAGATCGTAGCGCTGCTGCGCCACGGCGAACCCGGCGAACTCGCGGGAGACGAAACCGTATTCCGCGTCGTCCCAATCATCGCCGTAGTGGTACAGCAGCATCTTGCGCCGGATCGGTTCCGGAAGGGTTCGCAGCTCGGACAGCAGAGCATGCACCGAACCGAGCGTGTCGGTCAGTTGCACATCGTGGAAGATCCGGTCCGCCTCTCGCATCCAGGAGTCGTAACCTTCGCGCTGGAACTGGGTGTCGCCGGTATAGAACACGGAGCGCCCGGCACGCGTGTCGAGCAGCCGGACTCCCACCGACGGCCAGTCGTCCCCGTTCTCCAGGGTCACATGCCGGGTGGGGACGAGTTCGAGTCGATAGCGATCCGTCAGGGGCAGGCCGTTGCCGCGCGGATCGGACGGCATCAGGGGGACCGGCTCAAAATAGTCCTCCAGGCGGGCGGGCCGGCCGCGGATCACGCCCAGGCCGCCGCGAAGCGACTCGTCCCAGATGCGGCGCAGCACCTCGGCCGACGAAATGAGCCGGGGCCGGAACGGCTGGCGGTTCCCGGCGCGTCCGAGGAGATACGTATCCACCAGGGCCAGTTCCTCCAGGCCGCCGACGTGATCCGCATGAAGGTGAGTGATAAGTACGTTCTGGATGCGGCGATAGTCCACCCGGCCGCCGTCGCGGAGATACTCGAACCCCGGCCGCTCCTTCAGGGCGTGCAGGGCTGCCGGCCCCGTCGTGCCGAAATCAATGAGCAGCGTTGCATCCGGCGCGGGCTGGTGGCGGCGATCCCGGTGCCAGGCCTCCACCAGCACGTTGGACTGATAGTTCCGCCTGGCAAACGCCCCGCCCACGCCCAGGAAAGTCAACGTCAACATATCCGCCTGGCTCCGACCGCCCTCCTCAGATGAGGCGATGCCCCCGGTGTACCTTTCCGCCCCCTACAAGCCCACCGTGTTGAATCCCGCGTCGACGTAGATGTTCTCGCCGGTCACTCCGCTGGACAAGTCACTCACCAGATAGACCGCCGCCTTGCCCACTTCCGCGGCGTCGACATTCCGCCGCAGCGGAGCCTTCTTCTCGACCCACTCGAACATCTCGTCGATGCCCCCGACGGCCATGGCCGAGAGTGTGCGGATGGGCCCGGGGCTCAGCGTATTCACCCGGATGCGGTGTTCGCCCAGCTCGAACGCCAGATACCGGGCCGTGGCCTCCAGAGCGGCCTTGGCCACGCCCATGACGTTGTAGCCGGGAATCACCTTCTCGGAACCGTAGTAGCTCATGGCCACGATCGACCCGCCGTCGGGCATGCGCGTGCGGGCCCGGGCGGCCATGGCCAGCAGGGTGTACGCGGAGATGTCGCACGCCTGCGTGAAGACCTGCCGGGGAGTCTGCGTGAAGTTGCCGATCCGCAGATACTCGCGATCCGCGAACGCTATGGAATGAATCAGAAACTGAAGGGTCCCGAAATGGCGTTCCGCCTCGTCAAAGACATGATCAAGATCCTCATCCCGGCTCGCGTCGCAGGGGCAGAGCCAGGCGTCCCGAATGTTCTCGCTCTCGAGCGTCTTGCGGACGCGGCGCTCCATCTTCTCGCCGGGCAGGTGGGCGAACCCGCAGACGGCGCCTTCGGCCATCAGATGTCTGGCCACGTGCCAGGCGATGCTCCGCTCGTTGGCGACACCGAACACGAGGCCCCGGTATCCGTTCAGGAGGGCCATTCCTGGGGTCCTTTCCATGAGGTTCTGTCTTACCTGGCCCGACCGAGTCGGCCTATTGTGGCGGCCCGGGCACGCGAAGGCAACCACGCCGGACCGCCGCCGCCCCCGTTCGCCGGCTCATTCCCGCATCCAGAAGCGTGGCACAAACAAGACGGCGATGGCGAACACCTCGAGCCGGCCCAGGACCATCAGAAGACTCAGCACCACTTTGCCGGCCTGGCTGAACCAGGCGAAATTGCTCGTCGCGCTCACCAGCCCCAGACCCGGGCCGACATTGTTCAGCGTCGTGGCCGAAGCCGTCAGCGCGGTGACGACATCGATTCCGTTCTCCCGCTCGAGCAGCAGCAGCGCAATGCCGCCCGCCGCGAAGAGCAGAAACACCATAAACACATACGCCAGCGTGGCCAGCCGCGTGGCCGAGTCCACGGCCACGGGTCCAATCCGGACCACCCGCACGACATTCGGCCGGAACACCCGCTCAAGCTCCGACCACAACACTTTGGCGACAATTATGCAGCGGATGACTTTGGTGCCGCCGCTGGTGGAGCCGGCCGAACCTCCGACGAACATCAGCAGCACCAGCACGGTTCGGCACACCGAGGGCCATTGGTCGAAATCCGCCGTGCAGAATCCGGCCGTCGTCTGGATGGACACGGTCTGGAACAGGCCGTAGCGCAGGGCGGTCCCCCACGACGGAGCGATCCGTTCGCCGGTGGTGGTGTGTATGACATGGGTCAGCAGGGGCACTCCCACCACGAGGAAACCGACGAGGATCATCCCCAGGTAGACCCGCAGTTCCGGATCTTGCCAGGCGGTGCGCCATCGTCCCCGGATGGCGTGGTAATACACGCCGAAGTTCACGCTGGACAGGATCATGAACACGATGATCACCGCGTCGACGGCGGCCGAGTGGAACGCCGCCACACTGGCATCGCGCGTGCTGAACCCGCCCGTAGCCACGGAGGCGAAGCTGTGGCACGCGGATTCAAACCACGTCATTCCGAGCGCCCGAAGGATCAGGATCGCCGCAATCGACAATCCCACGTAGATCAGCCACAGCGCGCGGGCCGTCTCCCGAATTTTCGGTCGTACCCCCTCAGGCGAGGGCCCCGGCAACTCGATCCGGAACACGCGTTTGCCGCCCACTCCCAGCGACGGCAGGACCGCCACGAACAGCACGATGATCCCCAGGCCGCCCAGCCATTGCATCGTCGCGCGCCAGAACAGAAGGCTGTCCGGTATCGAGCCGATCCGGGTGAGCACCGTGGCCCCGGTCGTGGTCAGGCCGCTCACCGCTTCGAAGTAGCAGTCGACGTAATGTCGGAATACGTGATCGTCCGGCACCGCCCGGGCCCACGACGCCCAGACGCGGAACGGCAGGGCGGAAAGCGCCGCGCCGAACAGCCAGCTCATCGCGACCAGCAACAGGGCCTCGCGCCGTCCCAGCCGATCGGCCGCGCCGCGACCGATCCACCAGAGCGCCAGCCCCAGAACCGCGCCGACGCCGGCGGTCAGAAGCAGCGCCATGCAGGCCGCGTGTTCCGTCTCGTGCCCGCTGATATGGGCCACGGCCGATCCGATCCCCACCAGGGCGATCACCCCGCTGAGCACCATCAGCAACAGACCCAGTTGGCCGCCGACGAACCGAAAACTCACGATTGGCTGGCTACCCTACAAAAAGCTTGCGGAATTCCTTGTCGACCCCCTGCGGGCCGATCACGATCACCCGATCGCCCGCCCGAACGGCGTCGGCGGCCCCGGGAACGGAAGCCCGGTCTCCGCGCTGAATCGCCGCCACCAGGGAGTGGGCCGGCATCCGGATCTTCCGCAGCGGCACGTTGGTCGCCTCGGCCGCCAGGGTCGCCCGGACTTCATACACGTCCGCCGCGCCCTCGGCCAGGGACGCCAGCCGCCGCACCGGACGATCTTCGATCAGCCCCTCGATCTCCCGCGCCGCGACGTCCCGGGGGCTGAACGCCTGGTCGATTCCGACGTGCCGGAGCAGATGGAGGTACGTCGGGCGTTCGACCACGGCGATGGATTGCCGCACCCCCAGGCTTTTGGCCTGGGCCGCGCCCAGAATGTTGTGTTCGTCGTCGCGGGTGAGCGCTACGAACACATCCGCGGCGATGATGTTCTCCTCGTCGAAGGCAATGCGGTCCGTCGGGTCTGCCTGGACGACCGTCACGTGTTCGAGCTTGCGCGCCACTTCCTGCGCGCGCTCTTCGTCCGTCTCAAACAGGCGAACGGAAAACGACCGTCCCTTGAGGGCCCGGCACAACCAGACGCCCATGGCCGATCCGCCCATGATAACCACGTGGTTGCGCTTGGGCTTGCTCGGATGAAACAGCCGCCGCGCGTTTTCGATCAGACCGGATTCGCCGATGAGGTAGACCACATCGCCCTCGGCCGGCGTCGTTTCGGCGTCCGGAATGAATGCGAACGTGTCGCGTTCCACGACCGCCAGCCGCACGCCGCGCGGCAGATGCAGGTCCGCCAGGCGGGTCCCCAGCGCGGGCGCCTCGGCCTCCACGACGAACTGCTGCAGCTCGATCTGCCCCCGGGCAAACGACTCCACCGCAATCGCGCCGGGGTTGCGGAGCGTGCGGGCGATCGCCAACGCCGTCAGGTATTCCGGGCAGATCAGTCGGTCGATATGAAAATGGGCCGCGTAGTTCAGCCCGCGCCGTTCGAAGAACGACCCGTGATGCACGCGTGCGATGCACTTCTTGGCGCCGATCGCCTTGGCCGTCGCCGCGGCCAGCAGGTTCGTCTCGTCCAGATTCGTGGCGGCGACGAACAGATCACAGGCCTCGCCGCCGGCCTCCTGAATGACTTCCGCATGAGCGCCGTTGCCGCGGAACGTCCGGAGATCGACGCTTTCCTCCAGAAGAGACAGCACGCTCGCCTCGAGATCGATCACCGTTACACCGTGACCGCTTTCGGCCAGCACTTCCGCTGCCCGCCGGCCCACCTCTCCACCACCCGCAATGATGATGTTCACCGGTCGTTTTCCACTCGAGAAGGCCTGACGGTCGGTCCGCCGGAGGCGTTTTTCGCCCGACGGACGACCCGGCCGACCGCCTCATCGCGCCCGGGAGGATTCGAACCTCCGACCTTCGGTTTAGGAAACCGGTGCTCTATCCTGCTGAGCTACGAGCGCCGCCGTCTGATCATGATACCAGCATGCCGCCCTGCGTCGAGATCGCGCCGCGCCCGGCGGGACAAACGGCCCGGGCCGGGCCGGAACACGGCGATTCTGAGTCCGCCTCGCCGCCCGCACCGCCTCCGGCCACTCGGAAAACCGGGATACCGCTTTGCGCATGCCGGGTCACACCGTGTGCAGGTCCGCCTTCACGCCCAGCCGGTCCAGGTCGGCCTGGATCTCCCGGCGATAGACAGGGTTCATCGCGATCACATGATCCGGCGGGTGCCGCAACAGGTGCTCCGGACTCACGATGAGCTGGCCCGTGCCCGGCATGTGGCTGCCCTGCCGGTGCGGGTTGATGTCCACCACATACTCCACTTCCTCCACGAGCTTCAATGTGGTCAGGAAGGATACGCCCTTGGACAACGAGCCCCAGATCACGACCTTCTCCCCCTGCCGGGCAGCCTGGATCACAAACCGGCGCCAGCGGCAAAGGCGTTCGGCACAGAGGCCGGGAAACCGTTCGACCGCCTGCATCATGGCCGGCAGATCGTTTTCTTCCTGCAGGACCGCCGACGTCGGGCCGGCGGCCGGATGGGCGGTGAGAAGCAGATACTGGCTGTCATAGACCGATTCCAGAGCGGTGACATGGAAGCCGGCGCGGCGGAACAGCCGGGCCAGAGAGCCGAGACTGAAGTAGCCGCAGTGTTCATAGTAGATGTCCCAGAACGCCCCCTCGCGCAGCACGCGGTACACGTCCGGCAGCTCGAACCAGACGAGGGTCTCCCTTCGGTCCGCCAAGCTGGCCCGAAGGTCGCCAATGAACCGGCCAGCCGGGCCGATGTGTTCCAACGTGTGGCGGCAGACCACGATATCGGCAGCCAGATGAGCATATTTCGGGCCGTACACGTCCTGAATGAATGTGAGTTGATCCGCCTGCTCGGGCGGCACACGGTCGGGGCGGCAGGCAGGATCGATGCCGATGCCAATATTGCCGCCCAGTCGGCAGAGCAACGTCAGAAACTCTCCCTTGCCGCAGCCGATTTCCAGGATGATCTTGTTACGCAAACCGTGTTTTTCGATAAGCCGGGCCGCCACCGAGCGGGCAAACGCGTTGAACGTCGGGGAGAACCCCTGCGACTCCTCGCACTCCGGGCCGTAGGCCGGCGCGTCCGGCTGGAATCGGGAGTTGAATACGAAACCGCAGGCGGGGCAGAACGCCAGCGTCAAGTTCCCACGGGGGGATTCCAGCGCCTCGGCGCGCGTCTTCATCCGCAGGGTGCTGTGAACGGGGATGTCGTCCACGTGGAAAAACGTTCGCACGCCGGATGAAAGACAACTCGGACACTCTGTCCGGGGCTGCCAGTCGGCGGTGACGGAGACGCCCGGAGGAAGCGCCATCGGATGATCGGTCATTCTGGCCCCTTCCTGCCGGGCGGCCGCGCGGGGATCGGCTCGGAACACGTCGGTCAGTTCCGTACGCGCAGGCTCTCGTCCAGCACGCCCTCGGCGACCAGTTTGCGCACGTGTGCGATCCGCTGATACGTCGGGCCTTCAAACTGCTCGAGCGTAAGGCCGCGCCGACGGCAGCCTTCATAAACCTCTTGAACCCCCTGGACGGCGGTCCATTGCGGCTGGAAAGCCGGCAGCACGCGGGGCAGCTTGTCGCAATTCACGCGATAGTTCCGTTTGTCGGGCGAGGCGCCCTGGGCGAAACTGAGCCGGCAATCCGGCACCACACGGCCGACCATGCCGGCGATGTCGCGGACCCGGTGGTTCTCCTGCGTGATGCCGACGTTGAACGCCTGATTGTGAATCTTCTCCTGCGGGGCGTCCAACACGGCGATAAAAGCCCGCGAAATGTCCGCAATATGCACGATCGGCCGCCAGGGCGTGCCGTCGCTCTTCATCATGATCTTGCCGGTGGTGCAGGCCCAGGCCGTCAGGTTGTTCAGCACCAGGTCAAACCGGATGCGCGGCGAGAGCCCGTAGGCAGTCGCGTTGCGAAGGAACGTCGGCGAGAACCGATCGTCGGCCATCTGGGACACGTCGCGTTCGACCATCACTTTCGATTCGCCGTACGGGGTGACCGGATTGAACGCGGATTCCTCCGTCAGGTAATCGTCGCCGGCCGCTCCATAGTTGCTGCACGACGACGAAAAGAGGAATCGCCGCACGCCCGCTTTCCGGGCCATCTCCGCCAGGCGCACGGACGCGCGGTGATTGATCTCGTAGGTCAGTTCCGGGTTCAGGTCGCCCAGCGGATCGTTGGACAGGCCGGCCAGATGGCAGATGGCGTCAAACCCGCGCAAATCCTCGACGGTCACGTCACGGATGTCTTTCGGAATGGACGGCACGTCTGTCATGCCCTCGCCGAAGGTGCATCGGCGGTACATGTCGTTGTCCAGGCCGGTCACCTCGTGCCCGGCGGCTCGAACCATAGGCGTCATCACCGCACCGATGTAGCCCAGATGCCCCGTGATCAGCACGCGCATGCGCTTGGCTCCTTGTTCGCCGCAACACCCGCAACAGGGAATCCGCGCCCGCCGCGTCCGACCCCCCGCACCGGTTCAGCCGCGCGGCTCGTCTGGGTCCGGGATGCCGCGGAAAAGCACCTGGAACGCCGCCCAGTCCGACAGATCCACATCGCCGTCCCCGTCCTCGTCATGGACATCGAGGCAGGGTAGCGAGACCGCCGCCCCCGGTCCAGCCAGACAGGCCTCGAAGCGGGTGTAATCGTCGTTGTCCACGATCCCGTTGTGGTCCGCATCGAACGGGCCGTCGCACGCATCGCCGAAGCCGTCCCCGTCCGTGTCCGCCTGGTCCGGATTCCAGACCGCAGGGCAGTTGTCCAGCGCGTCGCATATTCCGTCGTCATCGACATCCATCCAGGTTCCGATGCACACGCCCTCCTCACAGCGATCGCCCTCCGTGCAGGGATCGGCGTCGTCGCAAGGCTCCCCTTCGTTGGCGGGTTGCCGGATGCACTGGCCGGTCCGGGGATCGCACACGCCCAGCGAGCAGGCCGAGTCCAGGCTGGAGCAGTCCACCGGCTCGCCGTCAACCATGCACAGATCCTGGCACTCGTCGGGGATTCCGTCCGTGTTCACATCCGGACTGACCCCTTCCAGAATGTCACAGATGTCCGGGTAGCCGTTCGTATTGCAGTCGGGCAACGCCGCGCAGTCTCCCGGCGCCGTGCCGCCAAGAATGTCCGACGTACTGAAGAAATAGTCCACGACGCTGGTGAACGCGGGCGGCGGACTGGATCCGAACCCCGCGTTCCCGACGAAGACCCCGGCCGACCACACGGTCAGCGCCTTGGAGAAGCTGCCGGCCACCGCCCAGGCCTCTCCGTCCTGAGAATGGCGGAACGTCCACGTGCTGCCGGTGCGCGCCACCCGCATGTACAACGGGGCGCCGTCGGGCACGACGACGTTGAATCGAGCCACGGGCGATCCGTTGGTTACCGTGGCGCCGAACGCGCGGGTTGCGCCGTTTTCATAATGGAAATCAAACCGGACGTAATTGTCCGCATCCTGTTCCACCAGCACGCCCTGCATCTGGTATCGCTCGGTCACCGGCGAGTCAAACCGGACCTCCAGCTCCATGTCGGCATCCACAATCGGCTGCATGATCCGCGGAGCGAAATTGCCGCCCGTCCAGACATCATGGCTGACGCCCTCGGGCACCGACAGGCTGATCCGACCATCGGCCAGCGCATACGAACCGTCGCCCTTCGGATCGAGAAACGTCCAGACTCCGGTATCCAGAACGGCGCAGCAGAAGTCGTCTGACACGACAACGGGCGGCGGCAACGCCGGTGTTCGAAATGTCTCGCCGTCCCAGGAGGCGGAGTTACCGGCCCAATCCTCCGCCATCACCCCGAAGTGATATAACGTGTCCGGCGTCAATCCGAAAAGCGTCACGCGATGGCTCTGTGAGAGCGTGTCGTCCTCTACGCTGCCGATCTCATGCGACTCGGTCCGTCCGTAGACCACGCTGCCCGTCGTGGGCTCGTCGGTGCTCCACGTGATCACCGCGCTGAGCAGATCCGGCGCTGCCTGAACCAGCGAAATCACCGGAGGAGCTTCATCCGGGGAATCCGTGAGCAACACAAGATCCTCCGTCGATGCGCTCGCTCCATCGGGACGCTCGGACGTGATGCGGAAGTGATAGGTCGTGTCGGCCTCCAGCCCGGCCAGCACGACGCCGTGGTCCAGCGTCGGCTCCGTATGGCAGATCCGGCCCAGTTCGTACGACTCGGTCAGGCCGTACTCCACCCGGCTGTCGGCCGGAACATCCGTCATCCACTGCACCGTCGCCCAGTTCGCCCGCGGCGATACCTGCTGCCCAAAGAGCACGGGCGGATCGGTCTTGAGTACGGGGACGATCGTCATGTTACCGAAGGACGCGTCCACATGGTGCGCAATCAAGAGCAGCGAGCCCGTCGGCAGATCATCCAACCCCTGCCAGCCGGTCAGGTCCCAGCCGGCCGGTTCCGGCGTTTCCGCCTCCCACACCCGCATCGAGTAGAAGCTGCCGACGCCCCCGATCGTCTCCACGCGAACCTTCCAGAAGTACGGTATCCCGTTCGTCAGCGTGCGGCCGGATGTGTCCTCCGCGATCACGCGAGCGTCGCCCTGGAGCTCCAGATGCGGCCCCCCGCCGTAGTAGTACCAGGCGGACGCCCCGTTGGGACGCCACATCACCCACGGCTGCCAATCGCCCCACTTGGTGTGACCCTGCCAACGCAGCATGAGAGCCAGGCCCGGTGCAACGCTCGGCCACTGGTAACCCGCCGGATCAACGCCGTGGATCGTGATCGGAACCGTCACTTCGTAATCCGTCCAGCCAAACCGCTCCCCGATGGCCAGCAGCCGATCGTACCCCAGCTCCACCGGGCGCACCCCGTTGCTGGAGAAATCCCACTTGCCGTCCACCACCTGAACGACATCGGAGAGCGTCTCCACGGCAGTCCAGTCGATCGAATACGGCAGCGGCCAAGAATGGCCGGCCACATAGTCGATGGTGACGTTCGCAATACTGTCGTTGGAGTTCGAATCGGTGGCGATGATCGTCACCCCATTGGTGCCGGGTTGCAGGTCGGCGTAATCGATGTCAATGTTGAAATCGCCGGACATCAGAAGGCGGCGAGTGTCCGGCCCCATCGACAGCGACCTGGGGTCGCCACCGTTGAGTTGATAGCTCAGCGAGGCCACGCCGTCCGGGTCGGAAACGTTCCCCAGAATGTTCACCCATTGCTGCGGGACACCCGGAGTGCCGAACGTCTGGTGCGGACCGTACCAGATGTCAATGGTCGGACCTTCCCCCTCCGCGCGGGCAGACCCGCCGCCCAGCGCACCCATCAGAACCAGCAGGCATGCCCACCCGGCCAGCCTGCCGAACCCATGTTCAATTCCCCTCTGCTGCACCCGTATTGCCTTCTCCACCATGAGCCGGTGCGACCGCGATACCGTGCCCACGAGCCGGCCGAAACCCCGCTCGGTGGTTCCGTTTGGTCAATGCACATGGCGTTCGTGCGATCACGGGCTCTCGCGACCGTACGAATGGTTCCGCGCGCCCGGCTCTGCCTTCCGGTCCCAATTGCGGCCGATCATTCAGCCCCACACGAATCCTAGAACCCCTCACCCCGAAAAATCAACGTGGCCGGCCTTGCGCCCAGGCACGACCTTATCGGACAACCTCCGGCTTCTGAGGGACTTGTGTAATGGTACCAGCCGGTCAGGGCTTCCAGGAAGCCAGCATGGTGCATGCCTGGTTCTGCACCTCGGTGACCTCACGCGTGGGAACCGTGTACTGGTTGCAGAAAAACGCGAAAACCAGCCGTTGGCCCGCCGCATTGGTTACGTAGCCCGAAAGGGTTCGGGCGTTCGAGATGTACCCCGTTTTGGCCCGTACGTTGCCATACGTGGGCGGATCCTTCATCCGACCGGCCAAGTCGCCGTCGATGCCAGCGATGGGCAGCGAATCCACGAACTCCGCGTGGCCGGGGCCGGGCTGAGCCATATGCCGCAACACGTGACACATCTGCCGGGGCTGAATGAGGTTATCGCGGGCGAGTCCGGAGCCGTCGAACATCTGGATGGCCTGCGTCTGCGGCACGCCGATGTCCGTCAGCCACGACCGCAGTTCCTCCACGCCGGCGTCAAAGCTGCCTGTGCCCCGCCGCTGCAGGCCCATTGTCCGCAGAATCTGGTCCGCGAAGAAGTTGTGGCTCGGCTTGTTCACGACCTTCACCAACTCCGCCATGGGCGGCGACGCATGCACGACCAAGGTCTGAACCGGCGTCGCCGTCAGTGGTGAGGGATCATTCAGTTCGCGAATATTCACCGCCCGGCCGGCCACGGAGACACCCTCCCGTTCCAACGCCTCACGCAGCAGGAACGCGGCGTAGCGCGCGCCATCCCAGATCGCGGCTCTCTCCCGGATGAACGGCTTGTCCATCGCGATGGTGCCGCCGAACTTCACGGTGTTGCCTTCCACCTGGCAGTTCGTGCTGTCCGCGTTGCAGACCCCGCCGGCTTCCACCGTGCGCGTGGCGTTGATGAGGATGATGTAGGCGGTCGCCGGCACGATTTCGATGGAGGCCGGCTCGCCCACGGTGGTCGGGCGGATGTAGCAGCGGAAGGCGTTCTCCTCCATGGCCAGCCCGCTGGAGCCGGCGGAGAACCAGAACGGCAGGTCGCCGTATTCCCAGTGCGAGCCGATGAACTCCTCGGTGAAGCACCGGCCATCGCCGATGATATCGCCCGAGATCCGACGGATACCGGCGGCCTTCACCTTCTCCACCCAGCCGGCCAGCAGTTGGCGGCTGTTCTGCTCTTCGTCCGGATGCCACGCGCCCAACGACGGATCGCCGGAGCCCACGATAACGAGGCTGCCGTTCAGCGTGCCGTCGTCGCCGATCGGTCCGACGGCATTCAGCCGGGTTTCGTAAGTGAAGTCCGGGCCGAGCCGCTCCAGCGCGGCGGCCGTGGTGAACACCTTGAGGTTCGATGCGGGGATGAACTGCTTGTGGCCGAGCCGGTCATACACGACCTTTCCGTCCAGCGTCTCCACGCGCACGCCCCAATACGCCTCCGAGAACCGTGGATCGTCAAAAAGGCGGTCCAGTTGCCGCTGGAGCACCGCAGAACCCGCCTCTTGCCGGGGCGCGGTGCATCCCACCATGGTCCACAGGGCGCCCACGAGGACCACGCCGAGCACCTGTCGATCCAGCGCTGTCTTTGGCATCTGCCGCATCGTTGTCTTTTCCTTTCCGTCGGAACCTGTGATTCACGGGGTGACAGAGTCATCGCTTGGAGTGCCCGCAAAACGTCGCTTCGGTTCGACGGCGGCATGCGCCGCGACAGGAGGCAGACGGGGCCCGGCACGGAACCGGACGAAAGCAGGCGGCTGCCTCGGTCTCGAACGCACGGACCGCCTCCCGATCGACCTGGCTCCCCGCGCAGTTCGCCGACGGGAAGCGGCGGCACGCTGCGAAAGCTTATGCGGGTCGGCTCAGTCGCTGCTTGATCAGGGCCTCGCTCCCGCCGGCGGCCACCAGGGATTGCGGAACCTGCCCCAGCGGGGCGAAACCGTAATCCTTTCCGCCATACCGGATCCTGCCGGACGCGAAGTCCACAGTGGCGTCTTCCGGCGTGCGAATGGTCAGCTCGCCTGCGGCCACTTGCGCCTTGAGCTCCGCGGCCAGATCGTCCACCAGCTCCGGACATTCCAACACGATGAAGCCGTTATTGAACGCATTACGCTTGTAGGTCTGCGACGCGGAAGCCACGATCACCAGACGAATGCCGCGTGCCGCCAGGGCGGTGGCCGCCTGCTCGCGTGATGAGCCCGTGCCGAAATTCCGCCCGCCGACAATCATGTCGCCCTCCCGCGCGACGGACTGGAACTTCGGATCATAGTTGAGCATGGCCACCTTGCCCATTTCCTCCCGCGAGAGGTCTTCCCGATAGGTGTACTCCTTGCCGTAGATGCCGTCCGTGTTGAGATTGTCCTGCGGCAGGTAAAGCAACCGGCCGGTAAAAGACGGGGGGAACCCCGGCAGGATTTCCACCTGCGCCGGAGGGGCCGCGATTCGCTTGTGGATGCGAATGGTCGGAACCATTCGACCGGGGGAGAGGGATTGAGGCGCGGCGATGTATCCCGCGACGGCCGATGCCGCCACCACGGCCGGGCTGGCGAGATACACCTGGGCATCGCGGGAGCCCATTCGCCCCTTGAAATTGCGGTTCGTGGCGCTGATGCCCACTTCTCCGCCCTCCAGAGTGCCTTCGCCCAGGCCGATGCATGGCCCGCAGCTCGGCGGCAGGATTCTGGCGCCCGCATCGAGCAGTGTCTGCCAATGGCCCGCGTCCTTCGATCGCCGCTCAATCGCGGCGGAGGCGGCCGCCACATAGAGCGTCACATGGTCCGCGACGTGCCGACCCTTAAGAACCCGGGCCGCCTCCGCGAGGTCCTCGAATCGGGCGTTGACGCAGCTCAGCAGGTACGCCTTGTCGACCCTTACCTGGCGTTTCTCGATGTCCGACAGCGACGTCATTGTCTTGACATCGTTTGGACCGGAAACGTGCGGGGCGACCTGCGACAGATCGAGCTCCAGCTCCTTGGCGTAGAAGGCGTCCGGGTCCGCCATGAGTCGATCGGCGTACCACTGCTCGACGATTTGCCGCGTGTATGGAGGGGCGCCGTCGCCGCGACGGGCGAAAACGTCGGCCTGATCGTACAGCCAATCGCGCAGGACCTCGTCGAACGGAAACACGCCGGCCAAGGCGCCCCATTCGGTCGTCATGTTGGAGATCGCCATCCGCTGGTCCATGGACAGGTCCGCCAGATGATCGCCGACGAACTCCACACACGTGTTGAGCACCTCGTCCTGGTTATACACGCCGCACAGTGCAATGATCACGTCCTTGCCCACGACACCCGGTCGAAGCCGACCGGTGAACCGGACCTTGACGATGTCGGGCACCTCCCACCACGTCTCGCCCGTCGCCCAGATGGACGCGGCGTCCGTGCGGACGACCGGCGTTCCCAGGGCGGCCAGGGCGCCGTACAGGTTCGAGTGGGAGTCGGACGCCACGACCAGGCTGCCCGGCGTCACGAAACCCTCCTCCACCATGATCTGATGGCCGATGCCCGTGCCCGCCGGGAAGAACCGGATGCCGTGCTCCCGCGCGAACGCCTCGATCTTGGCATATTTGGCCAGGTTGTCGGGCGTGCGGTTCTGGATGTCGTGATCGATGGCGAAGACCGGCTGCTTCGGGTCGGCGATCCGCGTGGCCCCGATGCTCTTGAACTTCGACATGACGGCCGACGTGTTGTCGTGCGTCATGACGTGTTTCGGGCGGATGGACACGTAGTCGCGGGCGTGGATCCGCTCGCCCGGCTTCAGTCCGGTCGCGTACGCGGTGGCGATTTTCTCGATCAGGGTCTGTGCCATGCTGCATCTCCCATGGAATACACGATCCCGTGCCTGTCCCCAGGTCGAATACCCGTCCTCTTTTACCCGGGCCGAATGGCGGCCACAAGCCGGGGTTTTCCCGGAGGACTACCGGGCGCGGAGGATGGAACCTATGATGTCGGCCGGCCGGGCGTCGCGTGCGTGCTCGAAGGCATGACACTGGCGAAGCGAAGAACGATCCCTGGCCCAAGGAGCGAAGTGATGACCAATCGGGTCGGTGGCGGATTGTCGGTGGGTGTTCTGGTGCTTGGGCTGTCTGTCGGCTGTGCGCCCCTGGCCCGGACGCCCGTGCCGGAACCGCCAGAGCCCCCCCCGATTCCCCGACGGGAGATTCGCCGGCCGTATCCGGTGGATTTCCGCAATTTCTCGCCCGTGGACAAGTGGCTGGCCGAAGCGGGCCCGGTGATCGACGATGCGGAGGGCAACCTGAATCCGTATGTCCTCCACGTGATCAAGGCGTACCCGCCGCCGGAAACGGGGATGTATCCCTACCACTGCGATTTCACGCTCAAAGAGTACGACATCTACAACGGCGTGACGCAAGACATGTGGTATCAGGGTCGTGTGGTGGCCAAAGCCTACCCGGACGGCTCGCGATGCAGCTACTGTTGCGGCCTGACGTTCGAAGTCTTCATCCGCGCTATGAAGCTCCGCAACGAGCAGGCCGGCCTGCCGATCGACGACTTCAACGGTATGGACTTCTACGACCTGTTCAATCTGCTTCAACTGTGGTACATCGAGGGGCAGGGAGACAGCCCCCAGCGGGGAATCGTCGCCTACGGACTGGGACAGGCCATCGACAACTTCGAGGACGCTCGTCCGGGCGACTTCTGCGATTTCTCGCGCAGCACGGGCACCGGCCATTCCGTCATCTTCGTCGAGTGGCTTCGCAGCGCGGACGGCAAGATTGCCGGAATGAAGTACTTCTCGTCCAATACGAGCGGAGTGGGGTACCTCAACGAGTATTTCAGTGATTCCGGCGGCAAGCTCCTGCGCGAGTGGACCCGCTTGGCTCGTGTGGGTCCCATAAGCCAGTACCGTTCGTTTGATCGCAAGGCAATTCCGCGCCGGAAGGCATATGCGCCCTGACCTTGCAGCCGGGAGCGAATCCCCCAGCAGCCGGTGGACGGGCGTACGGTTGCGGCCTCAACCGGGCATCGCCTGAGGCGTCCGTGGGCATTACCGGACTTCTTTCCTCCTCAACCGGAAATCCGGATCGGGATAACCGAACGGCTCCTTGTACGGCGTTTCCATGGCGCGGGAGCGCCGCGTTTGCTTTCCCCCCATAAGCGCGGCAAGAGCGTATGGCACTATCTCGCCAATGCCTCGACGCGGTTGACCTCCGCGCTATCCAACCGGTACAATCCAATGCACGTGGAATGGGGGGAAGAGGAGAGAGCCGCGCCGCAACGAAAAGATTGTGGGCAGTGGCTCAGCATGCCGCGAACACACTTCTCGTCTGGCGCAAGCAGAATATGGCCGGCTGCGCGACGTAACTGTATGGCCCCGTGGGGGCATCGGTATCGACGCGCAGTGGTTGACCACAACACCTGTAAGACGAGCGCCGCAGGGGTGCTCGGAGATGTTGGCTCTCGCTTTCATTCGCGTGGTAAGGAAACAGAACTCGTATTGTGGAGGTGGATTATGGGTAGAGTTGTTCTCTTGGTGGCAGCGTTGGGATTGGCTCCGTTCGCCTCGGCGGACGTGATTTGGAGCGACGACTTCGGTTCGTATGCGGATCAGGCGGCGATGGATGCCGTGTATACGCAGATCTATCCCGCCGCTCCGGCGTTGCTTGATCAGACGAGGGGGTATGACGACCTGCAGTCCGTGCATTTCGGTAAGCCGACAGCGAACAGCCAGGTGCGAATGTACAAGAACCTGGGTCTGGAAGCCGTCGGGACGGACGACATGCCCCTGAAGTTTGAGTTCCAGGTGGACATTGATGCTCTCGCCTGGAACACGCGTCAGTACATCGAGCTCCGCGGTTACGCGGGTGCCGGCTACGGCGATGGCGCCTTGGAGGAGCTTCTCGCCCTGGGATTCACTTCATCCGGCATAGACACGAACAAGTACAACGGCCGTGTGCTTCTGGGCCCGGAGGCCGGCTGGTTCTCGTTCCAGACGGACAAGATCACCGATTGGACGAAGATGACCGCCCTGATCAAGACCGACACGATCGAGTACTACATCAATGATCAGTTGGACACGATCAAGCAGCGGGCGCCCGGCTACACGTTCGACTGCGTCGTAATCGGCTCCGGGTTGAGCAGCGCGGGGGCGGACGTTTGGTTTGACAATCTGGTGATCGAAGTCGTTCCCGAACCGGCAACGCTGGCGTTGCTGATGCTCGGCGGCCTTGCCCTCATTCGTCGCCGCTAGGAAGGCGACGCGGCCAGCGCCCCTTGCGCTAACACGTGGGGGCTAATACGAGGGATTCGTCCTATTGCCTTGGGCAATGAGGCGAGCACACCCGACGACAAAACGGCCCTGGAGCCCTCTCAAACCGGGGGCCCCAGGGCCGCTGTTCTTTGGCCGCGCGGGCGAAGCCACGCGGCTGGCTGTTCCGTCGATACGGGTGAGCGAGGGGACTCGAACCCCCGGCCTACAGAATCACGCCGATTGTAAAGGCTTGCCAGAAAACGGGTTACAGAATGACGCCCCCGGCGAGCGGGGCGCCGTTGTACCCGGTGTTGTACCTGATTCCGGAAAACGCGACCCGGACGACCCCGACCTGAGATTGATTGTTGAACGCTGGCCGAGCCTCGCACCGGCAGTCAGGAAGGCTCTGGGGCAGATGGTTCGGGCAGCCAGTGAGTGAGAAGGGAGCTTGAGCCGATGGCCAACCGTTTTTCAAACGGGAAGAAACGGAATCCCGACGGCACGTTTGCCCCGGGCGGCCCCCCCGGACCCGGACGGCCGCGAGGGAGCGGGAGCTACCGGCGATTGCGCGAACTGATCCGAGCACGGATCGACGATACGACGTTTGCTCAGATCGTGGACACGCTGGCAACGCAAGCGATCGCGGGAGACGTGCAGTGTGCCCGGCTGCTTCTGCACTACCTCATCGGCAAGCCGCGGGATGAAAGCGACCTTTTGCACGACGCGGAGTTTGCGGAGCAATTTCCATCATTCGGACAAGAACAAGACTCGTTTGAAGGAACGGATTGGTCGCAACTCGACACGGACGACGACGGCGGCCGCTTCGTCCCGGCCGCGGAGTTGCTGGCAAGCCTGCCGGACGCGCCGTAGCGCCACGCCGGCGGATTCTTGAAAGGAAGTCAGATGCCAAGAGAATTACCCCCGATCGTTTACGCAATCGCCGGCGACGGCAAATCGCTGACCGTCGCGGCGAGCCAGCACGCCGACTTCAGCGGTGCCAAGATGCTGTCACGCGCGGAGGCGGCGCAGTACAAAGTCGTGAGCCCGCTGGTCGCGGATGCGGAGGCGCGGGCGTTGCGGTTTTCGCAGAGCGCGAGCCAGCCGGCGAAGGTGAAGCGCGCGGCCCGCATGGTGAGCGCGGAGCCCAACCCGGCCGCGTTGAAGCAGTATGTTGCGTGGCTTGTGCAGGCCAGACGCGACCTTGAACGATGGGATCCAACATCAGCCGACCGGGACGACTCGCGGTCCCCGTCAGCGCTCATAGAAGAGCACGCGAAGCAGCAGCGGCTCGCGCTGGATGCCGGCGCCGATCCGAAGGTTATCGCGGCAGTTGAGTTGAAGGCACCGGCCGGCGCGTTGGCCCGCGACGCGGAACGGAGACTGCTTGCAGCGGTGTTGCAGGGGCAGCAGGTGCGGGTGGCCTGACATGCCGCGAGCGAAGCCAAAGACGAAGCAACCGGACCGCCGGCGGCCGTTGCCGTCGCAGTTGGTGCTCACGCGCGACCACATGCGGCAGCTTGAAGATTTGCCCGGGTTTGCACGTGACCACCTGCGATCGGTGGACGCGCTGCTGGCGCGGATTGAGAGCCTCGCCCTGGCACTCGGAGAAGCCGCGGATCGTGAGCTTCACTGCCGGTATCCGTGGGAGATCATCGAAGAACCGAAAGGACCAAAGCATGGAAAGCAACGTGGAAGCAAGACTGGCCGC
>JBPOIK010000166.1:0-36417 GCA_052034525.1 Planctomycetota bacterium | reverse complement strand
CGCCCTGCTGTGGACGCGGCCGCCTGGAGCACACATGCGGCCGCTTCGGAGCAGGCACGCCCTATGCCTCTCTTGTACCACCCCGATGATGGGGCGTACGGCGTCTTGCCATCAAGGCGTGGCACTGGGCAGCTTGGGTTTGGGATGGGTGGGGGCCGGCGCGGGAGTCTGGATGGCGACCTCCTTGATCTTCCCGGTCTTCACGTCGACCATCACGTGTTTCACGCTGTCGCCCACCAGGCAGGAGACGTTTACGATCACATCGTTGCCCTCCATCTGAGCGGTGGCGTTCAGGGCCTGGCCTTTCGTCTCCTGTTCGGCCGCTTCGATGGCTTTGACGAGCGTCAGCTTGTGGTCGACCATGAATTTCACGGTGTCTTTCTGGAGCTGGGTGGCCTTCAGGATCACCGGCTGAGCAAGCAGCGTGGCGACGCCCAGTGCCAGTACGACCGCGACAACCGTGGGCGCGACGATCCTTCGTACGCGTGTCATGTGATATCTCCTTGTTCCATCCAAAACAGCCCGCCCGCCGGAGGCAACACACCTCCCGTGGGCGGGCGCTGGGGCTGTGCCGAATCAGTCTTTCTGTTTCTGGAGCAATACGAACAGTCGCGCGTCGCCGGCCTGCACGGACAGACGCACGCCGGATTTCAAATCATGCCTGGCCATCTCGTGCTGAAACTCCTGGGTGTTGTGAACGGGCGTTCCCTGCACGTCCACGATGATGTTGCCCGGCTGTATCCCGGCAAGATAGGCGATCCCGTTCGGATCCACCTGCGTCACGACGACGCCCTGGACGTCTCTGCTGACGCCGAGTGCGCGGGCCTGATCTGCGGCCAAATCTTCCACCACCAGACCCAGATCGCCGGACGTGTCGGATTGGCCGGCGGCGATTGACGTGCCCTCGCGCTGGGCGACCTCGATCCGCAAGGTCAGCGGTTTGCCCTCCCGAATCACGTTGACCGAAACCGTGGTGCCGGGTTCCGTGGCGGCGGCGGCGTTGCGAAGCTGGTTCGGATCGCGGATCGGAGAGTCGTTGAAGCGGACCACAATGTCACCCGGCTTCAGCCCGGCTCGCTGGGCGGGTCCATCGGGAAGCACGTCGCCGATAAGGGCCCCTTCGGTTGAATCGTATCCGAAGGAACGGGCCATGGTTTCATCCAGGGGCTGGATACTGATGCCCAGCCAGCCGCGCACAACCTGGCCCTTGTGAATCAGGTTGTCCATGATCGATCTGGCCATGTTGATGGGGATCGCGAAGCCCACGCCATTGTTGCCGCCGTTGTGGCTGGCGATGGCGGTGTTGATTCCCACCACGTTTCCCTCGAGATCCACCAACGGCCCGCCGCTGTTGCCGGGGTTCACCGCGGCATCGGTCTGAATGAAGTCCTCGTATTCCGCGATGCGGACGTTGGAGCGCCCTTTGGCGCTGACAATCCCGGCCGTCACGGTGTCGCGAAGCCCGAACGGATTGCCGGCGGCAAGCACCCATTCGCCGACCCGCAGGGCATCCGAGTTGCCGAGGGCGGCCGCCCGAAGGCCTTTTTCATTGACCTGGATTACGGCGAGGTCGCTCAGGGGGTCTGTTCCGACCACCTTCGCGCGGAGATCGCGGCCGCCGGAAAGCGTCACCGTTACCTCGTCCGCGCCGGCGACGACATGGTTGTTCGTGAGAATGTAACCGCTCTCATCCACAATCACTCCGCTGCCCATGCCCTGCTGCGGAATCATCTCCCGCGGTACGCCTTCACTGAAGAACCGGCGCAGGAATTCGTCGTTGAACGGCCAGGGCGAGGGCGACCCGGGCAACGGCAATTCACGACGTTCCCAGTGCTGGGTGGGCTGGAAATGTTTCACGGCCTTGATCGCGACCACGGAGGGTTGAATGATGTCGGCGGCGTGTTCAAAGGCGATGGAGAGCGCGTTGGCATAGCGGATGGCCTCTTCCGGAGCCATGCGCGCGGCATCCCGGGGGGCCGCCTGGCTCACAGTCGCACTGCCCAGGCAAAGGAACAGGGCGAGCAGCAGGGCCACGTGTGCGATGTTCGGCATATGGCGTCGGTTCTGGGTTCGGTTGTTCATTGGATACCTCCTTTTCCACAGGAATGCATCGGTCGGGGCGCAGTCGCTGGAGGCTTCGTGCGGCATCGCGAGCGTGCGGGTCGGCCGGCGGCGGTGCAGACACAAATGCTGCCCACTTTCCCCGTGTCTGTCGGTTCGCCGCCGCCCCTGACCCGCGTGCCTCATGGGGCACAGGTTGGATGGCAGCCGGGTACCTTCTGATCCATTCGGCATCGGTCGCAAAGGGTTCCGGGTCTGGCCGGCCGTTGCTGCGTCCCGACTGCGTTCATCCCGCATCCCGTGTTCGTTTTCTTCTCGCGTCGTCACGAAAGCACTTCCTCTTGTCGTATTCCACGACTTAGGTTACGAGGATCGACTGAGGCCCTGCTGAATTGCGTCTAAGAGTTTCTTCAGGCGACGCGGCGGCTGCGGAATCCGTGCACACCCCGGCCGGGCGGACGTGGCTGGCGACGGATCCGCGACGTACAATGCCGCTTTCCCGCGGTGGCACCCTGTCGGTCTGCCGTGCAGAGGGCGGGCCGCCGGCGTGCGGAGGGCAGGACGCATGCTCCGTGAGCGCCTTCGACCATATATGGGCCCCACCCTGGCCGTGGTGTTGCTGTCCGCCGCAGTGCTGGTGCTGGACCGGGAACTGCATCATTACCGCCTGCGCGAAATCCTGGACGCAGCCAGGCAGATTCCCTGGCCTGCGATGGCGGTGGCGGGACTGTTCACGTGCCTGGGGTATCTGGCCCTGACGGGCTATGACGCTTTGGCATTCGTTTACGTCGGCCGCGGCCTGCCGTATCACAGAATTGCGCTGGCCTCGTTCGTCGGATATGCCTTCAGCCAGAACCTGGGGTTCCCGCTGATCACCGGCAGCGCCGTGCGTTACCGGCTTTACTCAGGATGGGGGCTGGGGGCTGTGGACGTTGCCCGAGTGGTGGCGTTCTGCGGAGTCACGTTCTGGCTGGGCTTTTCGTTTCTGTGCGGGCTGATGTTCCTGATTCTGCCGCCGGCCTTGCCGCTCGGCGGGTACCTGGGTCGCTACGGCGTCCGCGGGCTGGCTATCGCGCTGCTCGCCATGCCGGCTGCGTACATGATCTGGAGCGCGCGCGGCAGGGGTGTGCGTGTGCGGGAGCTGGAACTCAAGCCGCCGCCGCTGTGGCTCACGGGCGTTCAGTTGGGCGTTTCGTGTGTTGACTGGTGCTGCGCCGCCGCCGTTCTGTACGCGCTGCTGCCGTCGTGCGGGCTTGCGTTCCAGGTTTTTCTCGGTCTGTTTCTGCTTGCCCAGGTTGTGGCCCTGGTCAGCAACGTTCCCGGAGGTCTCGGAGTTCTGGAGAGCGGCATTCTGCTGTTGCTGCGTGATCGGGCGCCCGCGCCCGCACTGGTTGGATCGCTGCTGCTCTTCCGGCTGATCTATTACTTTGCGCCTCTGGGTCTGGCGGCGGTGCTGCTGGGCGTGGCGGAAGTCGCGCGGCGGCGAAAGTTTCTGCGCCGGCTGGCAGGTCACGTGGGTGAATGGGTGGGTCCGCTGGTCCCGCAGGTTTTCGCGTATGTCGTCTTCCTCGCGGGGGTGGTGTTGCTGTTTTCCGGTGCCACCCCGGCGGTGCACGGGCGCCTTGCCTGGCTGCGCGCGCATCTGCCGCTGCCGGTGGTGGAAGTGTCGCACTTCGCGGGGAGTCTGGCCGGTGCCGCGTTGCTCCTGGTGGCCCGGGGCCTGCAACGCCGCCTGGATGCGGCGTTTTCCGTCACGGTGGCACTGCTGCTTGTGGGAGTCGTTGCCTCGGTGCTCAAGGGCTTTGACTTCGAGGAGGCGATCGTGCTGTCTGTGATGCTGGCAGCGCTGCTTCCCTGCCGCCGGCACTTCTACCGTCGGGCCGCGCTCCGCCGGCAGCGGTTCACACCGGGCTGGCTGGCGGCCACGCTGTCTGTGCTGGCCGGCACGGCGTGGTTGGGTCTGTTCTCGTATCGGCACGTGGAGTATCGAGATGAACTCTGGTGGCAGTTCAGTTTCTCCGGCGATGCGTCCCGTTTTCTGCGTGCCGGCGTCGGCGTTGCGGCGTTTGTCATGCTCGTCGGTCTGTCCCGGCTGCTCCGGCCCGCGCTGCCGGAGCCGATCGTGCCGGGCGACGAGGAACTCGCGCGGGCGGAGGAAATCGTTCGTCGCTCGCGGGAGACCCGGGCCCGTTTCACCCTACTCGGAGACAAGCGGCTGCTTTTCAGCGGCACCGGCAACGCCTGCCTGATGTACGGGGTCCGGGGGCGAAGCTGGATCGCCCTGGGAGACGCGATCGGGGATCCCTCGGAGCGAGAAGAGCTGGCGTGGCGTTTTCACGAACTCAGCGACTTGCATGGCGGTTGGACGGTCGTCCACCAGGCGCCGCCGGAAAGCCTGCCCCGTTACGTGCAGATGGGTTTGACGCCGGTGAAGATCGGCGAAACTGCGCGGGTGCGCCTGGAGTCCTTTTCGCTGGAGGGCCATGACGGCAAGCCTTTTCGCCAGATCCAGAATCGGTTCGAGCGCGAAGGGTGCGCGTTCGAGGTCGTTTCCACGGAGCGCGTCGGGGCGTTGCTGCCGCAGCTGCGGGTCATTTCCGAGGCCTGGCTGGCCGAGAAGCATACCCGTGAAAAACGCTTTACGATGGGGTCTTTCGATGCGCGCCGGCTGGCGGGTGACCCGATGGCCGTTGTTCGTCGCGGGGATGAGGTGCTCGGATTCGCGAACCTCTGGTGCGGGGCCGAGCAGTACGAGCTCTCCATCGACCTCATGCGGTTTCTTCCGGACACACCGCACGGCGTCATGGATTTCCTGTTCAGCCAGCTCATGCTGTGGGGCCGCCGGCAGGGATACCAGTGGTTTGATCTGGGGATGGCTCCGCTGGCCGGTCTGGAATCCCACCCGCTGGCCCCCGTTTGGAATCGAGTGGGGAACCTGATCTTCCGCCACGGCGAATACTTCTACAACTGCCAGGGTCTGCGCGATTACAAAAACAAGTTCCGACCGACCTGGGAAGCTCGCTATCTGGTGTATCCGGGCGGGCTTATCCTGGCCACAGTTCTTCTTGATCTGGCGGCACTCATCTCGGGCGGCGTTCGGGGAATCGTGGAGCGATAGGGGGGGCCTGGCAGCGCCGTGTTACGAGTCTGGCACGCGGCGGTCCGCGGCCGTCGCGGAGGGCCTCGACAGACGATTGCGGGGCCGTCTCGGGCGGTTGGTTCATTCAAGGTCGGCCTGTGGCCGGATTCGGCGTTGTCGACGGGCGATTCGTCGCGATCCGGGGCACAGTTCGAATGCATGTCAATCTTGTACCCGTCCGGATCGAAGATGTACGTCTGATAGCGCCCGCCGTACCATCGCGGCGCCGTGGCATCGGCCTGTGCCGCCAAGGCACGGCGATAGCTCCTGATCACGTCTTCCGGCCGATCGACCCGCAGACTCAGATGATCCATGCCGATCGGCTGCGTGCCGAGGGGCAGACCCTGAATCAGGATGATGGTCGGCGCGGTGCGACCGGTCCGGGCCCGCGCGGAGCAGACCCAGACGGCCGGCGAGGGCGATGCCGCGGGCCGGCTGATCAGCCCGAAGACCCGGTGATAGAAGTCCGCACTGCGGGCGGCGTCGTGCACGCGAAGCGCCACGGCATGAAGCTCAATGGACGGATCGGAATGCATCGCGCAGTCACCTTCTCTTCCCATTGACGACACCTCTGTCTCAAAGCATAGCCCCGACGGCTGACGGGAACCTGAAATGGACGTAAGTGTTCCTTCAGGCGCACGGCGGACCCGGAATCGCCCCAATGAGGCGGGGCATCCGGTCCGCCGGAGGTCGCATCGTCCGCGCGAAGAACCCTTGCGACCTGCTGATGCGCAGCCGTCCGCCCGGCTCGAAGGGGTCGGGGAACCGGCGGATTGGAATCAAGTGCCGTCGTCACCGGCCGTGGGGAGCGTTACGGTGAACTGGCAGCCGCCGGCCGGCAGGTTGCAGACGTCGATCCGTCCGCGGTGGAGTCGGGCGACGCTCTGGGCGATCGAGAGTCCCAGGCCGGTTCCCGGCGGCTTGCCGGCCCTTTTCATCTGATGGAAGCGGTCAAACAGGTGCGGAAACTCGTGCGGGGGGATTCCGGGCCCGTGGTCGCGCACGCGGATATGCACGAGCTCCTCCCGGCATGATACGTCCAACTCCACCTGCTCGCCGGGCGGCGAGAAACGGATGGCGTTGCGCAGGAGGTTGCCAACGAGCGACAACAGAAGCTCCGCGTCGCCGTTCACTTCCGGCTCGTTCTGGTCCGGGGTCGGCCAGAAGAGCTTCGGCTCGATCTTCACCTCACGCTGGTCCGCAAGCGGCGTACAACGTTCCACGGCATCGGTCACCACTTCGTTGATGGACACCCTGGCGTAGCCGGCCAGCGGCAGCCCGGCGTCGGCACGCGCGAGCAACAGCAGACTCTCCACGATCATCGCCAGATGGCGCATATCGTCCTGCACGGACGTGACGAAACGATCGTATTCCTCTGGTGAACGAATCTGTCGTGCCAGCACCTGTGCCTGGCCGAGCAGATGCGTGACCGGTGTTTTCAGTTCGTGCGCGGCATTGGCGATGAATCGTTCCTGGGCGTCAAAGGCCGCCTGAAGCCGGCCGAGCATCTCGTTGAGAATGCGAACCATCTCCACGACTTCGTCCCGCCCCGGCGGCACGGGCAGGCGGCGGTCCAGGCGGGCGGCGGTCAGACGGCGCGCCTCGCGGGCCACCCGGCCAATGGGGGCCAGCGCTCGGGCGACGAGCCGTTCGGAGGCCAGAGCTCCGAGCAGAAGCCCGATCGGAATCAGCACGAGCATGGTTCGGTGCAGGGCTCCTATGGCGTGCTCAATCGGAGCGGAGCTCACTCCGACCTGCAGGTAGAACGGCGGCATGCCTGCGGGCCGATGATAAATGGTGAGCAGGCGCAGTGACTGACCGGGCCCCAGCGAAGTCGGAACCGTGTCCCCCGTCAGCGTTTCCAGGACCCAATCGCGAGCCGATTTCCGGGCGGCCGCACTCAACGGCAACGTGGCCTCGCCCAGGTTCGCCGATCGCTCCACGACGCGCCCGTCCGCCGCCCGGATCTGAAACACATATTCCAGGAAATGGAAGGGGTTGATGAACGGGCGCATCCGCGTTGCGGGCCGGCCGTCCGGCGCTCCTTCGGCGACCAGTTCGATGGCTTCCACCATGCTCTGGCCCCCGCTGACCAGTCGCTGATCAAACTCGCGGCGCAGGAAATGCGCGGCGACAAGCATCACGACAAACCCCAGGACCAGAAGCAGAGTGCCGAACACCGCCAGATTGAGGGCGACCAGCCGGAACCGGAGCGAACGGAACGGATTGGCCATGGCAATACGCATCTTTCGCGGGCTCAGGCGTTCGGATCTTCCCCGCTGAGCATGTAGCCCGCTCCGATCAGGGTGTGCAGGAGCGGTCGATCGGAGCCTTTGTCGATCTTGCGGCGCAGCGTCGAGACGTAGACCTCAATCACGTTGCCGCTGTATTCGAAATTCATGTCCCAGACCTGCTGGCCGATGGAGGTCTTCGTGAGCACCCGGTTGGGCCGCCGCATGAAGTACTCGAGCAGGGCGAACTCCTTGGGCGTCAGATGAATGCGTTTTCCGCCCCGGGTCACCTGGCGCTTCAGCAGATCCATTTCCAGATCCTGGAAACGCAGAAGGGAGGCCTCGCTGGGCTGACCGCGCCGCAGCAGGGCCTTGATGCGCGCGGCCAGCTCCTCGAACTCGAAAGGCTTGACGAGGTAATCGTCGGCGCCGGCTTCCAGACCTTCCACTTTTTTTCCGGTGGATGACAGCGCGGTCAGAATCAGGATGGGCGTTCCGATGCCGCGCTGCCGCAGATGTCGGCAGACCTCAATGCCGTCCGGACCGGGAAGCATGATGTCCAGGATGATCAGATCGTATTCACCCGAGCCCGCTTCCAGCAGCCCCTTGCGGCCATCGTTCACCACGTCCACGGTGTAGCCAAGCTCTTGCAGCCCCTGGCGGAGGAAGCCGGCGATGGTGGGATCGTCCTCGATAACCAACAGGCGCATGATCAACTCGCTCGGGAGCGGTCGCGTGTCGATCGATTTTACTCCTGTGAATGCCGCAAGTCGCGGCCCAGTCGATCCTTTGGCCGTGCGTATGCGTTCTTGCCCTCACAGCAGCGTTCCTCGCAGCACGATATTGGCAAACCCGAAATAAATCAGCAGACCCGTTACGTCAACCAGGGTGGCCACGAACGGCGCCGAGACGCTCGCCGGATCGAACCGCAGGGCCCGCAGCACGAACGGAAGCAGCGAGCCGGCCAGGCATCCCCACAACACCACGCCGATCAGGCTCAGCGAAACCGTCAGGGCCACCAGAAAATAATGCTCACCGTAAAGCGGGGTGTGCTCGATCCGCTGGTGTACGGCTTCCCAGGCCAGGATGCGCACGAAGGCGATGGCCGCCAGCACCACGCCGAGGGTAAGGCCGGTGGAGAGCTCGCGGCGGATCACACGGAACCAGTCCCGCAGTCGGACATGGCCCAGGGCCATGGCTCGGATGATCAGGGTGGACGCCTGAGACCCGGAATTCCCGCCGCTGCTGACGATCAGGGGGATGAATAACGAAAGGACCACGGCCTGGCGCAACTCCTGTTCAAAGAAGGCCATAACCGTCGCGGTGAACGTTTCTCCGAGGAAGAGCACGGTCAGCCAGCCGACCCGTTTGCGAATCATCGTGGGCACTGGAATCTGCAAATAGGGCCTGGACAGCACCCCCATGCCGCCAGCCTTGTGGGCGTCCTCCGTGGCCTCCTCCTGGAGAACATCCAGGATGTCGTCCGCCGTGACCACACCTTTCATCTGACCGTCGGCATCTACCACAGGCAGGGCGACGAGGTCGTGCTGTGAGAAGAGGCGGCCCACTTGTTCCTGGTCCAGTTGCTCGGGAACGCTGATCACGCGCTGGTCCATGATTTCCGACACGCGTTGTGCCGGGGCGGAACGGATGAGGTCCCGGAACGGCACGACTCCCAGCAGGTGCTGCTGGTTGTCGAGCACATAGGCGAACTGCGCGGCGTGAATCGGCTCTTGAATCTGGTTGCGCAGGTATATGACAGCTTCCTCGACGGACATGTCCGGATCCAACCGATAGTAATGCGGGTTCATCAGGCCGCCCGCCGAATCCTCCGCGTAGCGCTGCAAGGCCGTCGTCCGGCGGCGCGAGGACTCGTCCAGAAGCGCCAGCAGTGCTTCGCGCTGCGCCTCCCGGGGGACGTGCTGGATGAGATCGACCATGTCGTCGGGCGGCAGAAGCCGGACCCATGGACGCTGTTCCTCCGCGTCCATTTCATCCAGTAATTCCCACTGATCATCGGGGTCCAGGGCTACGAAGAGTTGTTCGGCCGCCGCCGTAGGCAGCAGACGGAAACCGTCGCGGCGTTCCTCCGGCGACAGGACCGGCCAGGCATCGTGCAACTCGGCTTGGGTGATCACAAGGTTCTCGGACATTTCCTCGTCTCCGTTTCGGGGCCGGATCGGCCCGGCCCAAAGCCCTATCGCCGGGAAGGGGGGTACGTCAAGGGAGGATCGCCGGATTGCGTCATAAGTCGATCGGACGACATTTGCCCGACGGGTCAGAACGGGATGCTCGTGTACAGCAGTCGCAATCCCAACAGAAGCAGTCCAATCGCGAGCCCGCGCATGATCCACTCGTCGCGCAACCGGCCGGAGAGCCAGGCCCCCAGCGGGGCCCCCACAACGACGCCGATCGCCAGGGCGATCGTCCGACGCGTCCCGTGATGGAAACTGCCGTTGATTACGTGAACCAGGGTGCCTGCGAGCGCCATCGTCGCCACGACCAGATGGGACGTGGCGGTCGCCACATGCACGGGGAAACCCAGCACCCGCTCCAGGACCGGCACATGCACGATTCCGCCTCCGATGCCCAGGAGGCTGGATATGTACCCCACGGCCAGGCTGAACAATGAACCCACGGAATACTGGTAGCGCCGCCGGGACCGGGGTTGATCCGCACCGCGCGGTGCCGGCGGTACAGCCGCGTTCTGCGCGGTTGCCTCCCGTTCTTCCGCCCGGCGAGGCCGGAACAGCAGATAACACGCCAGCGCCGCCAGGAGCGAACCGAGAAGGGCGTCAAACAGGTTCCGCGAAATGAGGGTCGTCGTGAGAGCGCCGACGATCGCGCCCGGGACGGACGCCAGGGTGAACACGATGGCCGCCCGGTAATCGATTCGTCGCATCCGGGCGTAGGCCCACGAGCCGGAAGCGGCGTTACAGAACACGACGGCCAGGGAGATGCACGCGATCGTCTCCGGCTTCTCGTTCGGGTACAGCAGCAGCAGGATGGGAACGAGCACGAACCCGCCGCCGGCGCCGATGAGCGTTCCGTAGATGCCAAGCGCCAGCCCCAGTGGAACCAGCCAGGAGAAATGCAGAATCCAGTGCAACGCAATGACCCTCCGGACACCCGGCGGGATTATACGCGTCGGCCCGAGTGTTGACACGGGCACGCCGCCGGATGATTGGGGTGAACAGCGTTCGCGACGGGCGCCGACTGTGTTCTGTCAGGCGGTCCGGGGATCTCCTGGTTCCCTGCCGCGTTGCCGGGGGCAGATCAGCCCGGCTTGTGCCCGAACATCACGGAGGCCGGGCCGTCCGTAGAGACTTGCCCTCCGCGCGGAACACGGTGTCATTCGGCGGGCCGGCGGCCATCGCGGACCGCGGGGGGCCCATTCAGATAGAGGGTGACGAACGCCCGCGCGTTGAGCGGCTCGCCGGTGGCCAGGCGGGTCAGGCTGTTCCAGGTTTCGCGCCTGCCGGGGGCGAAGACTTTTTCGCGCATCACGGACGCCGCCTCGGCGTGCCCGAGGAAACATGTGGCCATCGGGTCGGGCACCTTGAGCACGCGCTGCGCCAGGTGCTCATGAAGCTGGGCGGCGAAAAGATCGCCCATCATGTAGCTATGGTAATAGGCCGGGGCGGCGACGATGTGGTTCTTCGCCCCATAGTCCGGGCGGCCGGGATCGTCCGGTGGGTTCAGCAACTGGTATTTCTGCTTCAGATCCCACCAGAGCTTCCCGAGATCCTGATCCGGATTGGCGTACATGCCGCGCTCGAATCGGACCATCACCTGGGCCCAGCGGGAGAAGACGAGTTTTTCATCGCGGAGAGTCTGTCGAACGGCGGAAGAGACGGACCTCGCCTGCTCGGCGGGCACGCCCACCACCTTCGCCAGAAATTCCTCGTTCTTGGCCATCGACCCCAGCAGCAGTGCGACGCCTTCCGTCGTGATGGGGCTGGTGGCCTGGCGAAGAACGAACGGCAGCTCCGGATCGAGATGCCTGTCGTATACGCCGTGGCCCAGCTCGTGCAGGATCGTGTCCATGGACATCAGATTGGGCTTCAGGTTGCAGAAGATGCGGACATCGCCGGCGCGATCTATGTCGGTGCAGTAGGCGTGTGGGCTCTTGCCCGGTTTCTCAAACAGGTCGCTGCGGGCCAGGATGTCCTCGACCGGCAGGCCGATACCCGCATAGTACTGCCGTGCCAGGGCGGCCGGGTCTTTGCCGGCGAACAGCGAGTCCAGGTCCATGCCGCGACCGGCCGCGGGGACTTCCTGGAAAAACAGGTCGCCGAAGTGCCAGGGGCGCAACTCGGCGGGCGTGACGCCGAAACGGGCCGCCCGCCGCGCGTCGAACTCCTTTTTGAAGCGGGCAAAGGGTTCGCGGGTCAGGGCGTCCAGTTCGTCAAAGAGACGGAAGAGCTCGGCTTCGTCGATCTCCTGGATGGCCAGGTTCATTGCGTAGAAATCGGTGAACCCCAGTTCGCGGGCGGTCTGGTTACGCAGGCGGACCAGCTCGCGCAGCGTGGGGGCCACCTTGGCGCCCACCTGCATGTAGGCCTTCCACGCCTTCTCCGCCACGGCGGAATCCGTGGTTTCGATCAAGATTTCGCGCACGTCGTTTTCCGTATGCTCCCGGCCGTCAAACGGGCTGCGGTGCAGATTGAAGATCTGCTCGGTCGTGGCTTCCAGATCGACGATGCGTTTGGCCCGCTCGGGATCACCCTGGGCGGGCAGGAACTCCAGATACAGGACGTCCAGGATTCGCCGGCGGATCGGGTCCGTCACCCTGCCGCCATCCCGAAGGGCTTTGATGCGGGCGAAGGTCTCGCGATTGCCGTGCAGCTCGAGGATGCGCTGGTCCGCTTCGCGTCGGCGGTTGAAGGCCTCATCGGTGCCGGTGATGCTGGCGTCCCACCAGGCCTGGTTCTGTTGGATGTACAGCGGCTCGTACTGCGCGACATAGGCGGCATACAGAGCGTCCACCTCGGCATTGACGTCATCAGAGGGGGACAGGATGCCCGGGGGCTCCGCCGCTCGAAGAAGGATCGTGGCCGCCCCGATCATGATGAGCCCGATGTTCCATGCGTTCATGCTTCTTCTCCGTTCCCCGGGAAATCGACTCGCCAGGACTCCGTCTGATGGATTGTACATCGCCGGCAACGACCGCCCAAACGCGAAAAACGCGTGATGCGGCGTCCACAGGGTCAGAGCCCGCGGGGTATGCGGAGCGAGGGCGTACCGCGCGGCGCCGGCGCACTTCGGTCGTTACGGCGGGGTCGCTCCGGCGGGCGAGCGGTGGGGCGCGGCGATGCCGGCTCGGCGCAGCCCTTCGAGAATGAGCCATCCCAGTCCGCCGGCGAAAACCACCCCGCTGCCGAAGGCGATGACCGCGATCCAGGGCGCGAACATCGTGTTCTTGCATGCATACGGCAGGCCGGCCGAGAGTTTCAGCACGATGACATTGCTGGCCGATCCCAGCCCGCCGGACACCAGCGTCGCCAGAACGCCCCCTCGTCTGCGGGCGAAGAGGAAGACGAGGTCCACCGTCAGGCCGGCCAGCCCGGCGAAACCCAGGACCACCCATCGGTGCGAGCTTCCGAGAAGCAGTTCGACGACGCCCTTGAAAAGGCCGGCGGCGGTTGCGGCGCCCGGCCTGCGGATGAGCCTCGCCACGATCACCAGCGGCAGCACGTGAACGCCGGCGAAGGATTGCAGGCCGCCGGGAATCGATACGCGGTTGCACAGGGATGGGCCGCCTTTGCCCAGCGCGATGCTGGACAGGCCGCCGATGACCGCGAACAGGCCGATGATCCACCATTCTCGATGGCTGAAGTATCTCTTGGCCATGGGAAAGTGACCTCCTTGCCGCGCCAGCGTATCATGACCGAGCGGTGCGCGGCAAGGGTCTGGAAAACGGTCGCCGGCGCCACGGCGCGGGAGCTTCGGATGAATGTGACGGTCATCACGGGCGTGCGCGGGTGTGGCAAGACGACGCTCCTGCGCGAGTATGTCGATGCCGCTTCCCGGTCCGGGAGGACGGTGGGTGGGATTGCGTCGCCCGTGGTGTGTCAAGACGGGCAACGGCAGGGCTACGACCTGCTGGATTTGCGGCGGGGGGTGCGCCGGTCCCTGGCGCGGATCGTTCGCGAGCCGGCGGCGGCGCCCACGATCGGGCCGTTCCGGTTCGAACAGGCCGCGCTGGACGAAGGCCACGCGGCGATCATCGCGGCGCTTCAGGACGGACTGGACGTTGTGGCGATCGACGAGGTGGGTCCGCTCGAGTGGTCCGGTCAGGGTTGGGCGGATGCGCTGACTCGCGCTCTGCGGGCGGAGCACGGCGTGCGGGAGCTCATCGTTGTGGTTCGGGCGTCGCTCTGTGAGCGCCTGCCCGATCGCTTTCCATCGCGGCTGTGGGCAACGGCGAAGAGGCTTTCGCCGGTCTGAACCGCGGCCCCGGGCGAGGTTCACCGCGCCGACTTGTTGAGACAGCGCGGATGCGGTGATAGAGTGACGGTCCGCCCGCGAGAGAAACCGGCGGGCATCCGATCCGCGCGAAATAATATCGAGGAGTGATCTTATGACTCAGTTCGCCGCAATCACGGCCAGAGCGAAGCGCTACGAGAAACCCATGGTGTCGTTCCTGCGGGACATCGTGGCCATCCCGTCCGAAAGCGGGCAGGAACGCCGGGTGATTCAGCGGATTCGGGCTGAATTGAAGCGGATGGCGGCGTATGACCGCATCTGGACGGACCCGATGGGCAACTTGCTGGCCCGGGTCGGCCGGGGTCGGCGTCTGATCGCGATCGACGCGCACGTCGATACGGTCGGGCTGGGCGATCCCGCCGAGTGGCGGCACGATCCGTACCGGGGGAAGGTGTCGAACCGTGTGATCTATGGCCGGGGGGCCGGCGACCAGAAGGGCGCCATTCCGGGGATGGTGTATGCCGGGCGCATTCTGCGCGAGCTGGGCCTGGTCGGAACGGATTTCACGCTATTGCTGACGTTCACCGTGCAGGAGGAGGATTGCGACGGATTGTGCTGGCAGTACATCGTCCGAGAGAGCGGCATTCGTCCGGAATGCGTGGTGGTTACGGACTCGACGAACTGCCGGGTGTTGCGCGGGCAGCGCGGGCGGATGGAGATCGGCGTGACGGCGACCGGGCGGTCCTGCCACGGCTCGATGCCGCATCGCGGCGTCAATGCGGTGTACAAGCTGGCCGGCGTGATCCGAGAGATCGAGCGGCTGAACGACCGGTTGAAATCGGATGCGTTCCTGGGCAAAGGCACGGTGACCGTCACGTATGTGGACTGCCAGACGCCCAGCCGTTGTGCCGTGCCGAACGGGGCGTTTGCCCATCTGGATCGGCGCCTCACGAGCGGCGAAACCAAGGCCTCCGCCCTGCGTGAGGTGAGGGCGGCGGTTCGGCGGGCCGGAGTGAACGCGAAGGTGGAGGTGCTGCGGTACGCGGTCCCGAGTTACACCGGCCTGGTTTACGAAACGGAGAAGTACTTCCCGACGTGGTGCGCCCGGGAGGACGACCCGCACATTCAGGCTGCCGCGGCGACGTATCGCGGGCTTTTTGGCCGCAAGCCGCAGATCGGGCGATGGACGTTCAGCACGAACGCGGTGTCGATCGCCGGGATGTTCGGCATTCCGTGCGTGGGGTTCGGGCCGGCCGAGGAGTCGGTTGCTCATACGGTCAATGATCGGGTGCCGATCGACCACCTGACGCGCAGCGCGGCGTTCTACGCGGCGTTTCCCGGCGTCTACTGCCGGACGAAGCCGTGAGGCCCGCCACATTTGTGTAGGGCAAGTGCTGAACGAAGCGGCGCGGCGCTGAGGCCGCGCAAGACTGGCGTTCCCACGCTGTTGCGGACAATGGTTCGTCCGGCAGAAAAAGAATGCCTGGGAAACCCGGTGTCAGCGCATGGGTCGCGTAACGTGGCATAGGCCACTGGCTTTCCCCGCACGGTCCGATGGCGGTAGGCGGGAGGTTTCGGCGTTCGGCTCATGGCACTTGCGCGGAGCGCGCTCCGCGCTTTTTCGCCATTCGCCGTCTCAGGGAGGGGATCGAACGCTTTCCTAAGCCTTTGTCAATCCAAGTCTTGCGTCACTGGGCGATACAGGACTCGAACCTGTGACCTTACGGGTGTGATCCGTACGCTCTAGCCAACTGAGCTAATCGCCCGTACCCGACGCAAGGCCGGTTCAGCCCGGCACCAGGATACGCCTGTATGGTACCGCGCGTCCGGAACATGGCAAGGGGCCGACACCCGCCCCGAATTGCCACGCAGGCAGACGCGGGCGCGGCGCAAAAAAGAAGCCGGCGGCCCCTTCCCATCTCGCGTCTTGGCTCACACACGCGATAACCGGTCCGTTGTCCGGAAGATGGCCGCCGGCCGTACGAGGGAACGCCCCTCGCCGCAACGCTCAAGCTTCTGTTCTCCGTCTGGCCGGCACCTGGGAGCCGGTTCCGGTGCGGCCCGATCGCTGCGTCAATCGTCATCCTCGCAGCAGAACAGACCCAACACATCCCTCACCAGGTGGTCATTGGTCGACCAGACGTCATAACCGAAAGACCCGCCGTAGTTGTAACACGCGCCCATTGTTACCAAGGGCATTGCACCCGTCATAACCAACAGCACCAGGGACAAGAGTCTTCGCCGCATCATGGCTCATTACTCCGTGCCATCAGACCCCATCTCGCGCCAAGGTCACGCCGACCGCACGCCGCGCGCCCGGCTTCCGCCTACCACCACCACCAACTATCCCAGTAGCAGCCGTCCCAGAAGGAGCAGTCGTCGTAGTAGTAGTAGTCGTCCACCCAGTACTCCTCGTCGTAATACTCTTCCTCTACCACCACGACACGGCCGGGATACCCGCCGTAGCCCCTGCCCCGGCCACCGTGGTCGTAGTAGAAAGTTCCCATCCCGTCCGAGTAATCGCAGTTGGAGACGGTTCCCAACGGCAACCCGCCCAGAGCCAGGACCATCAGAAGGTTCCGCGCTTTTTGAAGGTTCATCGTCTGTCCTCCTTATGCCCGGGGTTCCTGGAATTATCCCTTCCTGCATATTTGACACTCGGTAAATATAAAAGGTGAGCAATGGAATGCGATTTTCCACAAGTGCTTTGTTTGTATTGAATTAGGAACCAGAATCGGGGCAGAAATGGAAGAAACGCGCCGGAATCGTCTGTAGGTGGTATTCCGCCAGTTTCCGTCTTGGTGTGGCGCTGTAATCCGTTGATAAAACGGATGTTAATGGAGTTTCGGGAGGCATATGTCCGTCAGCGGCCCAGCAAGCCGCTCAGGGCGGTGGCGGTCCGCTCCGTAGCGCCTTGGTTGTCCAACACCACTTGGCGGGCAGCCGTTCCCAGAGTTCGGGCGAGGGCAGTATCATTCAGCAGGGCGCCTACCTCACGGCAGAGCAAAGACGCGACGTCTTCATTGGCCGGTCGAACGATCCGAATCGCGCCGGCCTGTTCCAGGCATGCTACGGGCAGGGAGAAATTTTCCATATATGGGCCGACCACGATCGGCCGGGCCAGAGCGGCCACCTCCATGGGATCGGAGCCGCCCATCGGTACCAGCGATCGACCCACGAAGACGACCGTTGCCAGAGTGTAGAATTTCCGCAATTCCCCAAGCGTGTCCCCGAGCCAGACGCGCGGAGAACCGGCGCTGGCGGGCGGAGCACTGCCATCGGGGTGTCTGCTGCGGCGAATGCAGTCGTAGCCGGCGTCGCGAATCAGGGCTGCCACCTCATCAAAGCGTTCGGGCTTGCGGGGAACGATCGCCAGCTCAACGTCAGATTGTTTCTGACGGAGCTGGTGGTACGCCTCCAGGATGATGCGTTCCTCCCCCGGTCCGGTGCTTCCACAGACCCACAGCGGCCGCGTGGAGTCCAGGCCAATCGCCGCCGCCAGTTCATCCGCACCGTCAATCCGGTCGGACACTTGGGCCGTGTCCCACTTGACGGATCCGGTGATTTCGAGCCTGTCGGGCGGCGTGCCCACGCTTTTGAACCTGGCCGCGATCGTGGCGTCCTGCACTCCGGTCCAGGCGAGGCGCCGGAACATCGAGCGCCCCGCCGGTCCCAGCCACTGGAGACGCCGGCAGGATCGTTCCGTCAGCCGGCCATTGACCACCGCCACGGGCACCCCCCGCCGGCTGGCGATGGTCACCAGGTTGTACCAGACCTCCAACTCCACGAGCACGATGAGGCTGGGGCGCACGCGGTTCAGCACGCGCCGGATGATCCAACTGAAGTCCAGCGGATATCGGAACACGTGATCCCGGCCGTAGAGGATGCACGCCCGGGCATAGCCGGTATCGGTGGTGGTGGATATCACAATGTCCACGTCGGGTAACCGCTCGCGCAGGGCCGCCACAAGCCTCGGTGTGGCGTTGACCTCTCCGAGAGAGACGGCGTGTACCCAGATGCGCCGCCGGGTCGGGTCAAATGGCCGGACATGCCCGAATCGTTGTTTCCAGCCGCGGCGGTTCTTGTTCTGCGCAGCCATCTGGTAGAGCAGCACGGGCAGGTACGCCAGCGCTGCCAGGGCGTAAACGAGGTTGGCCAGCCAGGTCATGACGGGGCATGGTAGGCGGGTGCGGGCCGGCGGGCAATCGCCGCGGCGGGCGGCAGGCTAAGCGTTCGCCGGCGTGCAATTTGTTCGATTGTGTCTTCGCGGGCCGTTGACAAATCGCGCGGCGGGGATTCTAATGAGTCGTTGTCTATTCCAGACGGTCATTCCAGTGCGCCCGACCGGGGGTCGGGTGTACCCACTGATGATTTTTGGCAGGGGTTTCTTTTTTTGCGAGGTGATCAGTCCATGCCCGCCCCAGATACGTTGCAGACGGACCCGCTGGCACAGCCCACCGCGCATCGGGTCGCGCAATTGAGCCATAACGACCGTCTGTTTCACATCATCCTTGCCCAGCAGTTTGACAGCGAGTTGATTGAGACGCTCTGCCGTCTGGCGGAGATGATCCGCAACATCGCCGACACGAAACGCGGGAACCAGTTTCTGCGTCAATTGCTGGCCCACAAGCGGGCCATGCTGTATTTCATCCAGCCGTCCACGCGGACGTTTCTGTCGTTCGCCGCCGCGTGTCAGGTTCTGGGCATTCCGTACAACGAGGTGCGCAACCCCTCCACGTCGTCCGAAATCAAGGGCGAGACGGAAGACGACACTGTTCATGTGCTGAGTCAGTATTTTGATCTGATCATCATGCGGCACCCGGTGGAGGGCTTCGCGGAGCGAATGGCGTACAAGCTGAACGCATCGGTGAGGCCCATCCCGATCATCAACGGCGGGTCCGGCAAAGATCAGCACCCCACGCAGGCCATGCTGGACATCTACACGCTGCTGCGCAGCTTCGATCCGCGGCTGGTCGGCCGGGTTCGACCGATGCTCAGCGCCAACCCGTTCCAGGGGCGGACCATCGCGTTCGTGGGCGATCTGAAGCGCGGCCGCACCGTGCGGTCGCTGTGCTATCTGCTGTCGCGGTACTCGGGGATGCGCCTGGTTTTTGTGTCGCCGCCGGAGCTGCGCATGGGCGACGACATCGTGGAGTATCTGGACCGCAACGGCATTCATCACGAGGAATGCGACGACCTGAACGTGGTTATCGGCGAATGCGACGCTGTTTACATGACGCGTCTTCAAGACGAGTACGACCAGGCGGACGAGTCAAAGGCCATCGACTATTACAAGTACCGCCTGACGCTGGAGATGGTCAAGCGTGCCAAGCCCGATCTGGTCATCATGCATCCGCTGCCGCGCCGGGCGGAACTGGACGTGCAGATAGACGATGATCCGCGGGCCAAATACTGGGCCCAGGTCCGCAATGGGATGTGGATGCGGGCCGCCATGATCGCGTACATCTTCAGCACGGACGCCACCATCATCGATCACTACCAGACGCATTACACGATCTGATCCGCGGATTCCGTCGGGCGATCGGTTCCCCGTTGTCAGGGGCGTCAGGGGCGGGACGGACCCGCCTTCTCCAGCTCGGTGAGCAACAGCTTCTCCGTCAGTACGACGGGAAGCGGGATCGGTGAGTCCGGCTGGCCGGCCGGGTAAAGCAGATTCAGCGGAACGCCCAGCCGGTTGTATCGCTTCAGAAAGTCCCGGATGCGCGGGTCGCCATCGCTATAATCCGCCTGAAAGGGCACCACGCCCAGTTCTCGCATTTTCCCGCGGGCGCCCGGGGTGTCGATGGCCAGGGCCTTGTTCTGTTTGCACGTGGTGCAGTACGCCGCCGTGAAATCGACGAGAACCGTCTTTCCGCTTCGGACAGCCTGCTCCACCGCCTCCGGCGACCACGGCCGCCAGGCGATGCGATCGTCCGTCACCGCGGCGCCGCCGCCAGCGCCCGATCGGAGGGCGGCGATCTCGGCTCGAATCGCCCGTTGCTCGGCGCGGGCGTCGTCGATGGGGTACGCCCAGCCATAGATGATCGCCGCGGCCAGTCCCGCGATGCATGTCGCCATCAGCCGGTAGCCCCATCGCCGCCTGTCCGACATGCTCAGATTGATGCGTCCCAGCACCCAGCACGCCAGTGCGAGGGCCACATAGAACGCCAGCGTCCAGAGAAGACCCGTGGCGCCGATCTGGTGAATCAACGGGAAAACCAGCCACAACACCATGGCCAGCAGCAGAAAACCCATGAGCCGCTCGAACGTGATCATCCAGTTGCCCGGTTTGGGGAGAAACCGCATCCATCCCGGATTCGCTCCAAGCAGCACGTATGGACCGGCCATGCCCGCGCCGGCAGAAAGAAACGCCAGGAACGCCAGCCACGGCTCCTGTCGTGCCGCCCAGCCGAACATTCCCGCCATGAACGGCCCGGTACATGCAAACCCCAGCACGGGAGCCAGGGCCCCCTTGCCGAACGACGCCGCCATGCCTTCCTGCCGGATGTTTCCTTCGAGTCTGGCCGCCGTCGACGGTGCCTGCAGCGTGTATACCCCGAACAGGCTCAGCGCCAGCACGACCACCGCCGCCCCCAGTACGATCACCGCAACGGGATTCTGGAGAAGATTCATCCCCTGAGCCGCCAGAAAACCCAGGATCACGAAAAACAGCAGCACTCCCGCGGCGAACGCCGCCGCCAGCAGCAGAGCCCGACCGCGCGACTGGCGTGCCTGCTGCACGAACCCGATGACCTTGATCGACAGCAGCGGGAACACGCATGGGGTTGCGTTCAGCCCCAGTCCGTACAGAAAGCACCCAATCAGCAGTCCCAGAAGACCGAATCGCCGTAAGAAACGCTCCACCGAGTCGCCGCTTTCATACGCGACCGGCTCCGACGGTGTCTCGCTTTCGGATATCGATGCCTCCGCAGCCGCTGGCGGTTCATCTCGAGTCTCGGAAGCTGGATCGACCGCCGCAGCCTCCGCCGGCGCGGTTTCGCCGCCCTCCACACGTGCCAGGGCCTGCCATGCCACGTACTCCGGCGGAAAACACTGGTTGGTCCGGCTGTTGCACGCCTGATAGAGAATCACGCCGGTCAGTCTCATCTGATCGCTGGCGAAACCGGACTGGATCGTGATCGGAATTCGTACGGTCACATCCCCGGCAAACTCGCTGAACGTGCCCAGGGTTGTGTCTTGGCGTTCGAGCGGTTCCGGGTACGCCGCATCGCCCACCTTTACCTGGTCCGGGGCGTCCACGAACACGTCCGTCGCGATCAAGCCGGGGATCTTCGGACGGTTCGACTGGATATGGACGGCGTCATCTATCCGCAGCCGGAGCAGAAGGTCGGCTGGCGTGCCCACGCTCACGGTGGATGGTTGAATCTCCGCCGAGACCGTCAGGTATGTCCCTTTCCCGTCCGGTTTGGGGTGCGATCGGGCGGCCCGCGCGAACAGGGCTTCGTTGGCCGGCTGCGCGTCTTTGACCACCGGCAGCGTCAGACTCACGACAGCCTTCTCGCGGACGCACTGTTCGCGGCAGATCAACCATGCCACCTGGGCTTCCAGCGTGACCTCGTTTGCGTCGATCCGAGGGGGCGTGGAGATCTGCACTGTGAAGACAGGAGCGCCTTCAAGGATATTGGAGGACAGGCGAATCCCGCCCATGTCGTCTACCTGACGTTTGGGCCCCGGGAAGCCTAACGGCCCGGCCACAAACCCATCCGGCAGCTTCCAGACCACCGTAGGCGGTCCACCGCTGTCTCCGGGGTTCGTCCAGTAAATGTGCCAGCCCTCGGCCAGTTCGAAGGCCAGAGCCACGTCCAACGGCTCGCCCGGCACGACTCCGGACCGGGCGGCCAGAAGCTTGACCGTACCCTTTGCCTTCGCGGCCAATCCCGGCCCCGCCACGCAGACCGCAACGGCCAACGACAGGGCAATGCAACACGAGATGCGGTATCTGGTCATGTCTGGGTGCGCCTCCAGTTCCAGGAGCCATGCGAGATCACCGAGTCACTCCAACCCGATGGACGGGTATTGTATGGCGTCGAAGGCATTTCGATCACGCCGGCAGACGACTCCCGACAATATCGTGCATTGCTGACATAATTACAATGAACCCGTAATCCAGCAGGAGTAAAATCATGTTAGCGGTATTCGCTGTGATTGACAGAGCCGTTGGACCGATATACTCTGCAGCGGGCCAGGTTTTGGCCCGTGGGTTAAGTTGTTGACGTGTAATAGCCTACGAAGTCGATGGTTCTCCTTCGAGAGACATTGCCGGAAGGCGGATTCTCGGGTTCGTATGGCACGGTGTTTGTTGGAGAGCGAATCGCTTTAACGCCACCCGATTGAGCGGGATGCAGGCGAATGCATCGCATAAGGTCGCAAAGCAGACGACGGCCCGCGCTGGGATGATTATGGGTCGCGCGGACGGACCTGAAAAGATGCTATTCGCCGGATAGTCCGGGACTACATCGGTTCCAGTTGCAGGTTTGTGCAACATGTCCAGGTGAGCATGAGCGCAACAGGCATTAGCAGAGAGTGTTGGCTATGAACAGGCCGGGCGCCACACTGTCGAGAGTGTGGTGTACGGCGGCAGTCTGATTGCGCATTCACTGCCTCACGGAGTTGTCGCACATAGCAAGCCCCCCTCGGGCGTGCATATCGAGCGATCCGCCAGCCGAGACCGGTTCGAACGAGCCGGAATGCACGCTGTCCCCTGGAAAGCCTGACGCCCACTGACGCGTGGCAAGACTCCGACAGACACGGGTTGCGGACCATCTGTTTGGATGACCAGCATATGCTACCAGTTGCATTTCCCGTCGTGGCGACGATCTCCCTGACCGGGATGGTCGTGGGTCTGCTGATCGGCGCGGCGGCGGTCGGCCTGGCGGTCTTTGTCTTCGACAGAATCCGGGCCGAGAACCGGCGGCAGCGAGCCGACCAGATTCTGGCGGAGGCGCGCAAAGAGGCGGAGGACGTGGTCAAGACCGCCCAGGTTGAAGCAAAGGCCGAATACATCAAGCGACAGGAGCAGTTTGAGCAGGAAACGGCGGAGATCCGGACCGAGCATCGGGAAACGGAGAAACGGCTGACCAAGCGCGAGGACAACATCGAGAAGAAGCTCGACACGCTCAACACCAAGGAACGGGCGCTGGATCAGCGAGACAGGCAGCTCGATGAGCGGGAGCAGGAGCTGACGGCCAAAAACGAACGCCTGGACGACATCATTCGCGAACAGCGGCAGCACCTTCTGCGAATCAGCGGCCTGTCCGTGGAAGAGGCCAGGCAGATGCTCCTGCGAAACCTCGAAAGCGAGGTCGAACAGGAGGCCGCCGTGCTGGTCTCAAACATCCTCACCGAGGCGAAGGAGGAGGCACAGAACAAATCCCGTGAGATCATCCTGACCGCCATCCAGCGATACGCGGCCGACCACACGTGCGAATCCACCGTCTCGACCGTGGACATTCCCTCCGACGACATGAAGGGCCGGGTGATCGGCCGCGAGGGGCGGAACATCCGCGCGTTTGAGAAAGCCACCGGCGTGGACGTGATCGTGGACGACACGCCCGGCGTGGTGGTCGTCAGTGCGTTTGATCCGGTGCGCAAGGAGATCGCCCGGGTTTCCCTGGAGCGACTCATCCAGGACGGTCGGATCCACCCCGGGCGCATCGAGGAGATCGTCGAGGACACCAGAAAAGCCATTGAAAAGGATATTCTGGAGGCCGGCAAGAAGGCGTCTGTGGAAGCCAACGTCGGCGGGCTGCACCGCAAGCAGATCGAGCTGCTGGGCCGCCTGAAATACCGGACCAGCTACGGTCAGAACGTGCTGCGCCACAGTATCGAGGTCGCCTACCTGTGCCAGATCATGGCCGAAGAGCTGGGGCTGGACGGACGGCTCGCCCGCCGCAGCGGCCTGTTGCACGACATTGGCAAGGCCGTGGACCACGAGGTGGAAGGCGGGCACCCCCAGATCGGCGCTGATTTCTGCAAGAAGTTCAATGAGCGTCCGGAGGTGCTCAACGCGATAGCCGGTCACCACGGCGACGTGGATCCGATCAGCCCATACACTCCGCTGGTGATGGCGGCGGACGCCATCAGCGCTTCCCGTCCGGGCAGTCGGCGCGAATCGCTGGAGCGATACATCAAGCGGCTGGAGCAGTTGGAGGAAATGGCCTCCGCCCACTTCGGCGTGCAGCAGGCGTACGCGATCCAGGCGGGCCGGGAGGTCCGCGTGATCGTGGACGCCAACAAGGTGGACGACGCGATCGCGCAGAAAATCGCCCGCGACATCGCCAAGCAGGTGGAACAGGAAATGACGTATCCGGGCGAGGTGAAGGTGACGGTGCTCCGCGAGGTGCGGGCCACCGAATACGCCCGCTAGAATGACGACAGATGCTTTCGAATGCCGGCTTCCATCCGCGAGGGCGTGTTGGAAGCTCACCCGCGCCGCGGGAGACCTTTCGCGGCGAGGGGTTAGACGGCGGCCGTGGAGCCGCCCTGGAAAGGTCGGCCGAGCTTGATCATCAATCTGCTTTGCGTGGGCGACGTCGTGGGCAGCCCCGGACGAACGATTCTGGCCCGCGCACTGCCGCGCCTCGTGCGCGAGCACGACCTCCACTGTACCATCGTCAACGCGGAAAACGTGGCCTCGGGCTCCGGACTCACGCCCTCGCTGTATCAGAAGCTCATCGACTCGGGCGTGGATCTGATGACCATGGGGGATCACGTGTTCCGGCGCACGGCCATCATTGAGACGATGGAATCATCCGCCCGCATCGTTCGACCGGCCAATCTGTCCCCCGCGGCGCCCGGGCGCGAATTCGTCGTCTTCCAGATGGCCAGCGGGCACCCGGTCGCCCTCCTGTCTCTACTGGGACGGATGTACATGCGCCTGCCGAGCGACTGCCCTTTTCGCGCGGCGGACCGCGTGCTCAGCATGTTGCCGAAAGACGTGAGAATCGTGGTGGTGGACCTGCACGGAGAGGCCACCAGCGAAAAAGTGGCCATGGGGTGGTATCTCGACGGGCGGGTCAGCGTGTTGTTCGGCACTCACACGCACGTCCAGACCGCCGATGAGCGGATTCTGCCGCGCGGCACCGCGTACATCACGGATGTCGGCATGACGGGGCCGCATGACTCCGTTCTGGGACGCAACAAAGAGCCGGTCATTCGATCGATGACCACCAACGTGCCTTCGTCGTTTGACGTGGCCACCGGCGACCTGCGTCTGAACGGCATCGTGGTCGGTGTGGATTCCATCACGGGAAAGGCCACGTCGATCCGGCGTGTGATGGTCGGCGAGGACGACGCGCCAAAGGACGCGGCGAAGGGATGAACACTTCGCCAGACACGGGGCCGGCAAACCGCAAGCCCTCTGGCTCCCGATCCGTCCTGTGATCGATCGCCCTGCTTCTGTTTCTTGTCGCTCCGTACCGCCGGCTTTGGCTGCCATGCGCCGCCGGCGTCGTGCTGACGCTCGCCTGGCCGGCACACACGTTGCGTGACCGATTGCGCCACGATCACACGATGATTCTCGGCGCGCCCGTCCTGCTTGTCGTCCGAACCGCACTCGATCCACTCTTCTGGATTCCCTGGGTCGTACTTGCCGTCGTGGATCTGCTTCTTCGCAGTCAGGCCCGCTGGACTCGAGCCCGCGCGTGCGCCGGCGCGCCGGTCGCAATCGTGGCCGCCGTCCTGCTGGTCGGGCGCCCGTTGCTCGTGCCGTGGCTCGCACGTGGCGGCGAGCCGGACCCGGCCACCGTGCTGGTCTGCGCCAGCGGCAGCCTCGCTTCCGGCGTGGACCTGGACGACGACCGCCAGACGTATGTGGCCCGCCTGCGCGCCGACCTCGGCTGCACCGTCGTCAACGCCGGGTTCCCCGGCGACACGACCGCCGATCTGCTGGCCCGGCTGGACAAGGACGCACTCTATCACCGGCCGGCGGCCGTTCTGTTGTGTATCGGCGGAAATGACTATCTGAACGGCGTGCCGCGTGCCGAGTTTGCCCGGAACATAGAGAGCATCGTATCGCGCGTCTGCGCGGCAACGCCGCGCTGCGTGCTGGTGGAGGTGCCAAGCGGCATCGTCTGGAACCCGTACGCCGGGGTATACCGCCGCGTCGCACGCCACCGGGGCTGCGTTCTGATGCCCGAATCCAATCTGCGCCGCTCGCTGGTTCCGGAAATGCTCGCGCCCGGGTGGATGCCACGCCCGATGACGCTGGACGGCGTTCACCTATCACCCCACGGCACGACCGTGGTCGCCCAATGGCTTCGGCCGTACGTGATGGAAGCGATGTAGACCCCGCCGGAATTGGTCTTGCTCGCCCGGCTCCGCAGTCGGGTCAGCATCGCCGGCTTCCGCGGCCTGGAGGTCGGTTGCCCGGAATCACTGCATTCCCGCACCGGCGGCCGCCTGTCACTCCTTGTAGACCAACACGATTGACCAGGTGTTGTCGCACCTTCCCGTGCAATTCAGATACTTCTCTTGGTCGTTTACGATGTCCGCACAGCACTTCTTGCACAACACCTTGGCGCGGCAATGCTGGGGACAGTCCCTAAGGGGTTCCTGGGGGTGAACGCATAAGTTCCTTGTTCTGGGCGCTGCAATGTCAATTTCAGCATCAACAGGGAAGGTGTCGATTCCACCGTCAGCGCCGACAGCCTCCCCGGGAACGGGAACACTATTGGGCGGGCCGGACACCACCGGGCCCTGCCCCGCCGCAAGCACGAGCAAAGCGGGAACCAGAAGCAGCGTGAATGCCCTCATCGGAGTCTCTCCTTTTGAACGAAATCCTGCGGTACAAGGGGAACCACGTCATTTGCCGTCCTGTATCGCATCCCACACAGCCGCGTACAAGGCCTTGTGCTCGCCCGGCTGTTCCATGCGCTTGCCGACGACCTGTCGGATGCGCCGGCCCGCGCGCTTGCCCAGCGCGGAGGCGGCGTCCGCCCATTTCTGCCTCTCCTTCCCGGAAAGGTCCATGTCCGCGCAGACGCAGAGACTCTTCTCCACCTCCTCGAACACCACCAAGCGAAGCTTCGCTGGCATCTGTTCGTGCTGAAGCAGCCGACGCAGACCGAAGAAATACAAGACCCGCATGCCCTCGTTCACCTGCCGGTTTTTCCAGTCCGTCAAGGCCAGCTCTTCAATCTCCCGAATGGTCACACCGATCTTCTCGGGGCTTGTCTCCCGGTCCAGAGCCTTGAACCTCCGGAGCATCTCCTTGCGGGCGTCGTCCGGCGACATGTTGACGACCCGGCCTCGGAGCTCGATCTGCACCGGAACGTCGCCGGCCGTCCAGGTGGGATAGAAGGCCTCGGTCTCTCTCCAACCCTCGATGGCCCGCGACAGATCGCTTTCGATCTCGGCGCTGCTGTCCCAGCGGCGAAGCTCGTTCGACCACTTGACGGCTTCCGCCTGAATTCCCTCGACGATCTTCAGGGCCTCTTCGTCACCCGGCCGGGAGACCCGGAGGATCATCTTGCCCCACTGGGCCATCCAGAGCGGATGGATGGCGCGACCCGTGTTTCCGTGATGCCGCAACTGCGCCTGGTAGTAGCCAAGGATGCCCTCCCTCAACACACGCACGGTCTCCGGTGACAAATCCTCCTCCTCGATCGCTCGTTCAACTTCGAAGGACAGGCAATCTCCCCATCGGCTGTTGATGACGGGCACGCCCCAGTCTCGACGATAGAACTCATTCAGGCGTCTGGCGTCTTCGACTGTTTTGACCCGCGGCAGGGAGTCAGTCTCGTCCAGCATCTGCCTGAGTACCGAACGAACCTCGGCCGGCACGCCCTCCAGGTCTCTCATTTCGTCTCTCAAACGATCCAATTGGCCGTCCAGACTCTTCACGAGCTTCGCGTTCTCCTGCAGTTGTCGTTCCAGATCCCTCCGCACGACCGGATCCTGCGTGTCGGCCAACTGCGCGGTCAGCGCTTCGTCTGCTGCCCGCGCCTCGGCAATCTGATCCTCGATCCAGTCGTACTCGGACTCCATTGCCCCCATCTGCTCGTTGTAGATAGCCTGCTCCTCCCCTGTCTTGACGTCCCATGCGTCCGCCTTGGGAATATCCGTCGGGATCAACCACAGAATGGCGAGTATCATGATGTTCATGATTCGACCTCCTCTTCCATGTCTGCCGGACCCGTCGCGGTCTGAACATTCGTGGCGCAGAAGCCTGCGATATGCGCACGAGCGGGCCGCCTCGTTCGCGAATCAGACAGGCAGACACCGACACGCAACGACTGTACCCGCAGAAAGCGGCGGGGGATGAAAACGGCCAAAGAAACGGTCTGTCTGTCCCCGGCCATCTGGATAGCCTCCAGGCGTGCGGGATTGGTCCGTATAAACATTAGTAGCACAAGAACGCGTGAAAGCAAACGATTGTTCGCGCAAGTCACGGAAACCCGTGATCACCCTCACCGCCGTGAGTCCACGAGTGTAGAGTGAATCACGCATCGCGCCCGAAGGCAACGCCCGCGCTGCTTCGCCGAAAGCGCAACGGGAGTTCAGCACGCCTGCAAAGGCCGCCAGTCTGCGGGAGCGTTAGAGCGATGATCGGTCGGCATGGAAACCGGCTTGTCGGATCGATTGCGAGTTTCACAGAGCGGACTGAAATTACAGTTAAGCTGAAAACCTCCGGCCATTCCAGCGTCCGTCGTCGACTCGGACCTGACACCCCGACTCCGCGCAAAGCCAAGCCCCGGCCAATGGCTGACCGGGGCTTGGAACGTCTTTCACGCAGATTCTCCTCGCGGCAGATCACATGAACTTCTGCGCCAGCACCACCAGCTCTTTGACGTGTGATACGCTGGTTTCGAGCATTTTCCGCTCGTTCGCGTCCAGCTCGACCTCGATCACCTTCTCCACACCCCTGGAGCCCAGTACGCAAGGCACGCCCACAAAATACCCCCCGACGCCGTACTCCCGGTCACAATATGCCGCGCACGGGAGGATTCGCTTCTTGTCCTTTAGGATGGCCTCGGCCATCTGCACCGAGCCAGCCGCCGGGGCGTAATAGGCGCTGGTACCCATCAGCTTGACGATTTCGCCGCCGCCCACCTTCGTCCGCTCGATGATCGCATCGAGGCGGTCCGGCGGGATGAACTGCGTAACCGGAATGCCCGCGATGGAGGTGTAGCGCGGCAGCGGCACCATGTCATCTCCGTGCCCTCCCATCAGCAGGGCGGTGATGTCCTCGACGCTGCAACCCACTTCCATCGCGATGAACGCGCGGTACCGGGCGATGTCCAGGCAGCCCGCCTGCCCCACAACTCGATGCGGCGGGAAACCGCTCGTCTTCCAGGCGGTGAATACCATCGCGTCCAGCGGATTGGATACGATGATCAACACGGCATCCGGCGCCGCTTGGGCGATTCTCTCGCTGACGCTTCGCACGATCTTGACGTTGGTCTCGACCAGGTCGTCGCGGCTCATTCCCGGCTTGCGCGGGAGGCCCGCCGTGATGATGACCACATCGCTGCCGGCCGCCGCGTCGTAATCCGATGTCCCACGGATCGAACAGTCGAACCGGTCAATGGCCGCACACTGGGCCAGGTCGAGCATCTTGCCTCGGGTCTTGTCCTCCATTTCCGGAATATCAATGACGACCACGTCGCCGAGTTCTTTCTCCGCCAGCCAGACCGCACAACTGGATCCGACGTTGCCGCCGCCGACCACCGTGATCTTCGCGCGTCTCATATGTGACTCCCTTCCGCGCCCACCGGTTGCGAGCGCCACGATACCGAATTGCCCGCGTGGGTTCGACCTGCCGCCCTCCACGGGGTTACCGGATGGTACTCGAAACCGGCTGGCTGGGAAAAGCCGCCAGCGCGAAATGCGGTCCGTGAGGAAATGCACACAATAGAGCAGGGGCCGGCCCCCCGCCTGACCCCTGTCTCCCACCCACCTTTCACAAGGGTGTTATTTCAGCGACGATGTCCGCCGTGCCGCGGGCGGACGAACGAGTGGGACGAACGACTCCACCCTCTGTGCGAACGAGCAGGCGCGATCATCGGACCACGCCGCACCGGTCCCGGCGAGACATAGACTGTCCGAGTGGCGTACGAACGATGGCCGTACGTCCGTACGGGACGGCTAACGCGCCACGGGTTGCTGTAATAGAAACCCCCGACATGGATCGACCGGCCGCCGTAGACCACCGGGGCCGGCTGCGGGTAGTACACGACCGGGGGCGGGCAGCTCGCAACGGCGTATCCGCCGGTTGGATACATGAGGTAGTCGCCGTGTCGTACGTATGTGGTGCAGCCGCTGTAATACGCCGGCGGGCTCACCACGACCGGCGGGTAGTAGCCCCCATAGGCGTAGCTGGGCCCCGAGGAATAGCCGAAAGACACGCCGAATCCGCCGGCCAAGGCTGGCGATGCACTCATGCCGAACACGCCCACCCCAACGGCGAGCACTACACAGGTCATTCCGTTTGTTCGCGACATCAGACACCTCCTGGAGGAAACCGCCCGTTTCCAGAGGCCAGACTGGCCCACGCTCGGTCACTCATGAGAAATGACAGTGCACAGAGTAAAATAGTTAGCACTGGGCAAATAATTTTTCCGAACCCCGCAAGAATCGCGCATAACTACTTTCTTTGCAGTCGGTTATACATGTGGGTGCGCATCACCCGCAGAATCCGAATGAACTGGTCGCGATCCTCCGTCGCCAGGCCCGCCAGAACATCCGCGGTCAGCGCCAGTCGCGCGTTGCGATATGAGGTGTAACTGTGGTCCCCTTCGGGAGTTATAGATACGTCCACGCGCCTTCGGTCGTCCGGATTAATGGTGCAGATCACGTACGGTCCGCCGCTTTTCTGCTCCAACGCACGCAGGATTCGCGACATCTGGGCTGGTAGCACCCCGATGTTCTTCTGGAGATCCCCGACGGTTTGTGCTCCCTGTTTGACCAGGCAATCGAGGGTGAGAAACTCGGTCTCGCTCAGGTGTTGGGCCGCCTCTTCTCCTTTGGCTTTCGCCCGAGCCCTGGCCAAAGCGCCCAGATTGCTCAGTTCGAGAACCTCATTCGCCATCTCCAAGAGTTGCTTTCGCGACGCCTCAGTCTTCATCGAGTCTGCCCTTGGGTCCGAGGAACGGCTGCCGGATCGCTCACCCGATCTTCCCTATGTATCGAAAATAACACGTTTCGAATTATATTCAAGCCGGAAGTTTTCTGCTTCGCGGCGGTCAGCGTCCCTTGACCTGCCGGACGCCGGCCGCTCGCGTGCGGGAACCGGCCAGCCCGGATGCCTGTGGAAGGGGAGTGGCCGGCGCTTGTGATCGGCGTGTGGCGGTTTTCGCCGGCGGACACACCCGCAGCGCCCGGGAGTCGACGTGCAGCGCGTCGCGAACGCGCGGCGCAGCATCGCACGCGCGACCGGCGGAGCCATCGCGTTCGGCAAATGCACGCGCTTGATGGATGAATCTGACTGTCAACGTCTGTCACTTTTCGAAAATATCCTTGACTGATACGATATTGCGTGTACACTGTGATTGAGTGGATCTTGGTGACACTATGACGCAGGCCCTTCTGACATCCGGCATCCTCGCGACGAGCTACGGCCAGTGGCATCCGTATTACGTATGTCTTATGGCCCGTAATTCGCGCGCGTTTGATTCCGGGCCTCCGTAGGGTTTGCCAGAATCGCCGAGTTGTGTAAGCCCTGCGAGCCCGGAAGCTCACAGGGCTTTTTTCGTGGACGAGTTTCGGATTTCCGCGGGCCTGGGTAAGGCGGCCCGCCGCACGGTTTCTGAAGCGCAACCAACCCGGCATCTGAGATGATCAGAGACGGTGTGCCCGCACCCGTACGGAGAGGCTGCGCGCGGATTCACCCGAAGAAGGGAGGACGGTCGAATGTCTTCGGCAGCCAAACCGGAAAAACAGGCGCATCCCATTCCACGAGCGCTCGTGCGGGGGATCGTAGTGGGCAGCCGTCCGCTGGCGAAGGTGGCGGCGACCTCCACGAAGGCGCAGACGCCGAAAAGGACCGGCGACCTGCCAGTCCGGCCGGCGACGCGGGAAACCTGAGCGTGTGAACGCGACACGCCGAGCCGGCCACCGAGGATCGGCCGCCGGCAGATGAGTAACGGAGAGTGGTGCCTGGGATCGCAATCCCGGCCCGGCGTTTCGCGACAGGTTGGAGGCGGCCGGTCCTCGATGGCATGGAAAGGACCCTCGTCGGCCCCTGCGGGCTGGCGTCAGAAGAACCGGAGAGGAGCGTGGGTGAGGAATGCGAGTCATGAAAGGCCGTTTCGGCGGGGGAGCCCGTGATCCGCCTGCGTAAGCGTGGCGTGGGAAGGCGTGTCGTGCGAACCGTGCGTTCCGCGACTGCGCGAATGACGGAACCTGGGCGGTCGCGTAGATGTCCGAAGATGGGAGTGACAACATGAAGGGTCAACCGAGGTATGAGATGGTGAGGAAGATTCCGGACCGAATGTGGTGGAGGCCGGAGCGCGGGCACATGGCGGCCACCACGAGCGGGTTTTGTGAAGCGGGGCGTGCGGCCCGGCCACCTCCGGCGGCGGCGTCCTGGGCGCCGTCCGCCCGAGTGGTTCACCGCTCGGCGGGCGACCGGAAACCGGCGAGCTGATTCGCGCGCCCGCCCCGACGTGCTATCGTCGGGTCGAGCGCCTGTACCACCTTACGGCCCGACTTCCGCGTGCATTGCGCGGAGTCGGGCCGCGCCTTTTTTGGGCCATTCGCGGTCATCGCTCATCGAAGACGCGCCGGATACTGGATTCAGAGCGTCACATCGGGTATTCTGCAGCATATGCGAGCGCTGCTGCTTGGGTTTCCGTTTTGCGGCGCAGGCGGGGTTTTTACGGGACGTGCGCGGAATGGATGGGAATCGGTTTGCTGAGCGAGTCGGCGGGCTCATCGCGATCGCCTGTGTTGCGGTGGCCGTCGTTGCGGGTGCGGATGAGGTTCGCATTGCCACCTGGAACATCAGCTACTATGCCGGCGGGCGTGTGGACGAAATACAGACCGTGCTCTACGGAGAGTACATGGGCCGAACCATGGCTCCGGACGTGCTGATCGGCCAGGAGTTCGTCAGCGCCGCCGCGGTCACGGAGTTCGTTTCCATTCTGAATACGGCTCCGGGCAGCCCGGGGGACTGGGCGGCGGCCGCCTTCGTTGATGGTCCCGACTCCGACAGCGCCTTTTTCTACCGCACGAGCAAGGCGATGCTTGCAACCGATCTTTCGCCCAACGGGGTTACCGTCGTGGCTGAGGGAGGGGTCGCCCCGAACCATCCGCGGCACATCATGCGGTACGATATCCGACTGGCCGCCGGCACGTCCGCCGAGACCGTTTTGGCGATCTACAGCACGCACATGAAGTCGGGCACTAAGGCCGCGGACGCACAGCGCCGGCTCCTGGAGGCACAACGGATCCGGCACGACGCGGAGTCTCTCCCGGCCGGCTGGCACTTTCTTATCGGCGGAGACTTCAACATTCAGTCCTCCAGCCAGGCGGCGTACCAGGAGCTGGTTGGTTCCCAGCCGAACAACGCCGGTCGGTTTTTCGACCCGATCCACACACCGGGTTCCTGGAACAACAACTACGCGTTTCGATTCGTGCATACACAGGATCCAATCGGGCCGGGGGGTATGGACGATCGGCATGATCAGATCCTGCTCTCCGCCGGCCTCATCGACGGCCTGGGCGTGGATTACATCGGCGATGCCTCGGTGCCTTATTCCACCTCCACCTGGAACGACGCCAACCACAGCTATCGGAGTTGGGGCAACGATGGGACCAGCTTCGACACCACGCTCACCGTAGCGGGTAACCAGATGGTCGGCGCGGTCATCGCCCAGGCCTTGGTGGACTGCGCCGCGGGCGCCGGGCACCTGCCCGTCTTCCTCGACCTGCGTGTTCCGCCGTGCGTCGGCGACTTTGATTGCGACGGCAACATCAACCTCGATGATTACGCGGCCTTCGCAGACTGCATGGCCGGCCCCGGCCAGACGCCGGACCCGACTCCGCCCGCCCTGCCGGAGCAGTGTCTCGAGACCTTCGATTTCGACTTCGACAACGACGTGGACGCCGCCGATTTCGCCGAGTTCCAGCTGCTTCTCGCCCAATAGTTGAGTCCGCTTCGGCCGGCGCACGTTCAGCGCAGCGGCTTCTGCCCGGCTTCGGCGCGCATCTGATTCACGCGAGCCCAGACGTGCGGATCGTCTTTGAAAAACGACACCAGATGCGCTGTCGAGACGCCCAGGCGGGCCGCGACGGATGAAACCTGCACTCCACAGCCGGCCAGCAGGTCCAGGATTTCGCCGACGGCCGTCAGGTACCGCGCATCCCGCCGACCCACGCAGAGGCGTCCCTGCTCGCTGATGCAGCCCGCCAGCAGCGGTGTCGGCCGATAGGCCTCTTCGTCGATCGGCGTCCGAACGTGCAGCGCAATGGCCCGGCGCAGCCGGCGGAGAGCCCGCGCGCGGTTCTCGTGCTGCGAGCGGCTTTCCGTGGCCGTCACAATCAGGCCGGTTGTCCGGTGCCGCAGCCGCACGGCCGAACTGACCTTGTTGCGATGCTGTCCGCCCGGCCCGGACGCCCGATAAACATCCACCTCACATTCGTGGAGCAGAGTGTCGTCCGGCAGGGCGAGCAGGCGGGCCGCCGTCTGTCGCTTTGCGTCGTCGGGCATGGGGTGTTATTGCTCCGTGGGAACCGCCGCATTACGCCGCCCATCCGCATCATATCGGGGCCCAAACCAGTCACAAGTCATCGTTCACGCGAACCGATATCGCTTTGGAGCGCGATTCTCATGCCTGAGTTCTCAACGAGGGCTATGGAGTAACGGATCATGAAGACATCCGTCGTACGATACTCGCCGGCGGTCCTGGGGATAGCGGCCATCCTGGCCGGTTGTATGTCCATGTATGATTCCAGCCCTGGCGGCGGCGGCGGCGCTGGAGGCGGCGGGGGGGGCGGCTCGGGCTCGAACATCCTCACCGAACCCGACCGCTTCGACGCGCCTGGCAACTTCGCTGACGGCAGCCACGACAACGACACCAGCCTGCCACCGGTCCTTCCGGGCAGCAACACCGCGGAGGAGGGTCGGGAGACCGCCAGTCACTTCCGGGCGATCCAGATTGACCCGGTGCTGGAGGACACCGCCGGCCCGAAATTTGTGCGGGCGGTGGACATGAACAACGACGGGCTCATCGATCTCGTGACGGGTTGGAATCAATCTCAGCCCGTTCAACTGCACCTGCAATACCGTGATGGCGACACCGTGCGTTTTCAGACCGTCAATCTTGGCGGTACGGCTCCCATCGCCATTTTGGGCGGCCTGGACGTGGCGGATCTCAACGGTGACGGCTGGCCGGACATCGCCCTGGCCATCAAGCATACGGGCCATGCGTCATACTGCGGGGATGCCGTCCGGACGTGGTGCGGGCTGGGGCCCGTCGCCGATCCGAGCCTCCAGGAAGCCGACGTGGGAGAGGTGATGATTCTTTTCAACCCCGGTTCCGCTGCCGCCATGCGTGATGGCTCGCGCTGGGCCGCCGTGGCCATTACCGAGTCCTATCTGGACGGGCGGCGCGACAGGAGCTACAGCGTGGGCAAACGCGAGCCGGAGTGGAACAGCTATACGGCTCTGGTGACCGGCGATCTGAACTGCGACGGTTTGCCGGACATCGCCGTGAACTTCAATCCCGCCACATGCGAGGAAGAGTGCGAGAAGAACCCCTGGAACCGCACCGTGCTCTACAGGAATCCGGGGCCGGGCGCCACGCCCGCCGCCTGGGCCGCTTCCTGGGCGAACGTGTCCGGCGTCTGGGTACACGCGATCACCGGGTCGATCATCAAGGATCTGGCAGTCAGCGACGTGGATGGTGACGGCGACCTGGACCTGATCGTCACGCATCCCAACCGGGCCAGCGGGAACGTCAGTTGGCTCATCAACCACTGTACCGGCGCGGCGAATTGGAACGAGTGCCCGATCGGCCATATCGATACGGAGGCGGATGTGGTTGAAGTGGGCGACGTGGACGGGGATGGATTTGAGGACGTGCTCGTCCGTTCGACCCGGGGCGCCGTGGTGCAGTGGTTCAAGCGGCCCACGAACGACGGCACGGAACCGATCTTCCCACCTACGGACCCGCCGACTCCGGACCGCGATCCGCCGTCGAACCAGGCGTTCTGCAGCTTCCCGTGGCCGGTCTTCACCATCAAGGAGTTTGATGGCCGGGCGCCTGAAGGTATTGCGCTGGGCGATGTGACCGGTGACGGCCAGGCCGAAGTGATCATCGTCGCGGGTGGGGCGGTGTTCTGGTATCAGTACGACGCCGCCGTCCCCGGCGGGCTTTTCGATTTGTGGATCGAGGCGTTTGTCGTGGACGACACCAAGGAACAGGGTGAGACGGCCGACCCCAACTCCCTGGATTTCCGCGACCAGGCCACCTACATCAATCGGGTGCTCGTGGTGGACCTGGACGGAGACGGATTCAACGACATCATCGCGACGCTGGACCGCCAGACACGCAGCGGCCTGGCCGACGATGCCCTGATATGGTTCCGCAACAC
>JBPOIK010000044.1:0-3216 GCA_052034525.1 Planctomycetota bacterium | reverse complement strand
TGCTGTCGGGCGGCCGGGGCCCGGGTGACGAACTGGCGCTGCAATACTCCCGCGCCCGGTACTTCGACCTCAAGCACGGCCGGTTCCTCCAGCGCGACCCCAAAGGCTACATCGACGGCGCCAACCTTTACGAAGCCTTCGCCAGCAACCCCGCCCGCTTCACCGATCCGATGGGGACGGGTTTGGAGCCCACGGAAACGGAGTTCAGCAGAACGTGGCTGTTGGAACCGGTTTCTGAGAAGGCACTTCAAGAGTATTCGAGCGCTACCCCCGAGTTTCTCGTACCGGTCATGGAGGCAATAGTGGGCGTTGGGAAGGGTGTCACTGAGCTCACGGTGGAGTTCGGGGTGGGCATCTACACGATGATTCGCCATCCGATCGATACGGCCTCGGGTATTGGAGAGTCTGCCGCAACAACTTACAACAATGCTCGCACGTGCGGCGACGGCCGGGTCGTGGCCGGTCTTCAGACCGCCGCTGCCGGTGCCGCTTCCGTGGCTGGTTTGGGTGAGGTTCTCATAGTCCTCGAAGAGCCTGGGACGACACAAGAGAATGCGAAGCATATTACGAAGGGAGCTGTCCAGCTCGCGCTGATCGTCATTCCCGCGGCGAAGGCCGGCGCGCCTGGCAAGGCCGGGGCTGTCGCAAACACCCTTGACGACGTGGGCCGGGCCGGCGTCAAATCAGTTGACAAGCTGGGGCGGGCCGCCGTAAATCTGGGCGAAGACGCGGCGCGCGCGGCAGAGATCGCTCCTGCTGGAGCCGTTCCTCCCGCTATAGGGGAGCAACTGCTGTTCCCCTTCATGAGAGAGGATGCCGCGCTGGTTGCTCCTGCGAGGTCGGTCGCCGTAAGCGGGACGGCAATCACAGCGCGTGTTGGCGAGATTCATGGCGTTCTCGATGCAATAGCCGGTGCCCACCGAACCACCGCAATCGCCGAAACCACGACTGGCCTTCGCGTGATTGCAGGTGGTGCGCGAGACTTGACTCCTGCGCAGCGAGCAATGCTTGGGCCGGGGGAAGTTGCGGCCGAGTTCGCAGGAGCACACGCCGAAGTGACCGCTCTCCGGCACATCAGTCGTGAGGGACTGCTGCCGGCGAGGTTGGTCGCATCTCGACCGTTCTGTCTGGAGTGTGTACAATTCATCGAATCTACGGGCGGAGTGATCACAAGCCCTACGACGGCCGTGTGGCCGAGGTGAGTGCGATGCTCAAGTATCAGGAACCTGACCTGGTCGCGGCGCTCGAGCGTCTGCCACCGCAATCGCGCGTGGCATTCGCAGCCAGTTGCGCTCAGCGACTGCTTCAGGCTTACCGGCAGTATTGTGTCGCGCAGGGACAGCCGGACACGGCCGCGCTTGACAATGCGATGGAGTACATTTGGGGGAACATCCTGGGGCACCCTCGCCGTGAAACAACGGAGGAACTGCTCGATGACGTCTTGACGCTCCTCCCAGATGATCGTGCCTTGGCGGTGTACCCGCTGAGCGCATATGCCGAGGATGCCATCTCAGCCGTCGCGTACTCTCTCCGGTGCATGCTTTCATTCCAGGCGCAGGAGGCGGCTTGGGCAGCACGGCATGTGTACGAAGCTGTGGATCAATTCGTGATCAACAGGGACGACATATCGCCGGTCAAGCCCGAGACGGAGCTTCGTATCCTGAATGACGACCTTGTTCAAGCAGAACTCAGGAGGCAGGCACAGGATCTTGCCGACCTTCAGAAGACCGAGCCTTGCGCCCTAGCCAATCTGTTGAATGTTCTGCGAGAGCGTGGCATTGCAGAGCAAGCCGTGGTTGTTGCTGGTCAATCTGGGTAGCAGTGTTTGCTGTCGGCAGAGGGCTGGAATTCCAGCTGCGTGGGGCGCACTCAGTTCCAGACGTCGTCTTCCATCCCTCACGAGACATCTTCGACTTCAAACTCACGATTGATGCGATCAGGCCCGAGCAGGCGCAGAACTTCATCAGCGACTTTCCGGGCTACAGGTTGCGATACATCTACGGTCCGGATCAGTGGAGGTGACCCGTGAATGTTGAGATGTTTTATGTCAAGACGGACGACCGTGACGCCGTGATCGCCTGCATTGCGGAAAGGCTGAGATCGCAACCGGATGCGCCGGGCATGCAACCCGATTGGGGGCTTGAGAGTTGCTACGACGTCATTCTGGCGAAGGATCCAAAACGAAAGATTATCATGTCTCCACTCAAAGAAGGGTGGCTTGGGGCGATCGAGTCCAAGGAAGCCTTGGACTTTGCGTTGCTCCAGAGCATCTCGGAGCGATTGGGGGCTGAAGTAATTGCCTGCCAGCTTGCAGACGCGATCGGCGCCTGTGGATACGCTCGAAGCAGCGGCGGGGAGCTTGTAGAGCATCAATGGTTACCTGGTAGCGCGGATCCATTGGCAACCCTGCGCGAGTATCTTCACCTACGATCTGTGCCGTTCGACATCCTGACCTTTCGGGAAGCGGTGGAACTGCGGAGTGCAGGCTGGGAGTTCGTTCAGGCGCTGAGCTAAGGCGAGTGTCGCGTCCGAGGGGATCGCCTGCGGGCCCGACGCGGCCGGGCGGCCGACTTCCGGGAGCCCAAGACCCTGGAGGACTTCGACTTCGCGGGCAATGCGGCGATCCGGAGGAAGCAGGGCTTTGACCTGGCGACCTGCCGGTTCGGTCGGGAACGTCGCGACCTGTTGCTGCTCGGCCCGCCGGGCACGGGCAACAGCCATCGGGTGCAGGCCATCGGGGATCAGGCCATCAAGGGGGGGCACACGGGCCGGTACCGCTCGATCTTCGATGCCGTTCGGGACTTCCTGCAGGACCAGGCCCTCGGCGGGGACGAGAAGGTGCTCGCCCGGGATCTCAAGCCCGACCTGCTGATCGGGGACGACATGGGGATGAATCAGTTGCCCAAGCGGTCCGGGGAGTACCTTTTTGAGATCATCAGGCGGAGATACGAGAACCGGTCGACGATGAGGACCTCGAACCGGCCGCGGGAGGACTCGGGCAAGCTGATCGGCGACGTTCCGTCCGCGACGGCCATCCTGGACCGCTTCCTGCAGCACGCGGACGTCATCACGATCACCGGGAAAAGCTGTCGGCTGAAGGATCGGGCGGGCCGGCCGGCTCGGCCGGAGAGAGGGGGCTCGGCCGGACCGGCGGACGACGCGTAGCGCTGGGGCTCTGCCCCAGACCCCGGGATTTTGGGAGGCATGGGCTCCGGT
>JBPOIK010000209.1:0-35206 GCA_052034525.1 Planctomycetota bacterium | reverse complement strand
CCAGAATGGCATCGCCCTTGATCCGTTCGTGGATCGCCCGCACGTGGTACCCCAGGCCGAACCCGTGGATCAGGTAGCAGGAGTGGGCGTCAAAATCGACGTCGGTCAGCAGTTTTTCGGCGTCCGCGACGGGATCGTAGCGGGAGTGCAGGTAGCACGATCGGCCCTCTCCCAGCGCGACCCGGGCCGTCCAGTGACCGGATCGGGTGGGCTCCAGGCGCAGCCGCTGGTCATCCATGACGGCGTCGATCCGGGCGGCAAGCGGCGGATCCTGCCGCCACAGGGCGGCCATGTTCCGAAGGTAGATCTCCGGGGCAGGGGCGGCGGTCATCGGCGGCGGTGCCGTACTCACTCGGCGTTCTCCGGGATGGCTTCCGGCGGGTCGGTGAAGGAGCACGGCAGGCGCAGGGCAGCCTCCAGCCGCTCGAGATAGAGCCGGCGGGGGATCTCGACGGCACCCAGACTCCGCAGATGGTCCGTCATGAACTGCACGTCCAGAAGTCGCATGCCTTTGGCTTTCATCCGTTCCACCAGATGCACCAGGGCGATTTTGGAGGCGTCTGTCCGGCGGTGAAACATGGATTCTCCGAAAAACGCACCGCGAATGGCCACGCCGTACAATCCGCCCACCAGGGCGCCTCGGGGCCCGCCCTCCCAAGCCTCCACGCTATGGGCAAAGCCCAGCTCGTGCAACCGACAGTAGGCCTCGACGATTCCGTCGGATATCCAGGTTCCCTCCGGGCGTTGTGCGCAGGCGCGGATGACCGCGTGGAAATCCCGGTCGATCGCTACGGAGTAGATTTGCCGTCGGCAGGCCTTGCGCAACGATCGGGAGGGCCGGAACGTCTCAAGCGGGATGACGGCTCGGGGATCGGGCGAATACCAGTAGATATCGCCGTTTTCGTCGGCCATCGGGAAGATGCCGTTCGCGTAGGCGATCAGCAGCAACTCCGGTTCGAGGTCCGCGTGCATGCGCTGCGGATTCTGCCCTGCGGTCCCCTGGCTGTAAACCCTCAGCCGCCGCGGGTGGACTCGCCCAGATGATCCATCAACCGGCGCAGCTCGTTGAGGGCTCGTCGGGTGGCGGCCAGAACGGCGGCCGGAGTGGTGTTCAGACGGGCAGCGGCGTCCGCGACGGAGAGGCCCTCCAGGAATCGCAACTGGATCACCCGGCGATGTCTCTCGGACAGTTTCGTAACGCATATCGCCAGCGCGTCGATCGCTTCGTCTTTGCGGATGATGCGGCTGGGCGAATGAGACTCCGCACAGACCTGATCCAGCAGATTGCAATAGGAATCGGCGTTTCCGCCGTGCATCGCGCGATAGTCCCGGGCCACGTCGCGCATCTGCCGATGACACGCCCTCCACGCGTCAATCAGCGCGTGGTCGAGAATGGTGAGTGCCCAGTTCAGAAAGGAGTCGGGATCGGTGCCCTGGAACCGATCCATCTGACGGAAAACCTGGGAGTATACGTGCTGGAGAATGTCCTCCGCCTCGAACCTCGCGCGGATCGCGGCGTCCATGCGGGCCTCCGCCCGCGCCTGGAGATGCGGGTGATAAAAGGCCAGAAGCTTGGTGACGGCCGTCGGGTCACCGTGGCGCGCCGCGTCAATCCACGCTTGTAGTTGAGAGGCCTGCGTCATATAGATGTCGGCGACCCTGTGTAAAGTGCAACTGAATCACCCGGGCCGCTGATGATTCTATCGCCTGGTGTTATTCTGAGCCAATGGTTCTGGCTCGCTCGCAGGTGTAAACTGGTTAAGCGGGCTCTTTGAACGGACGCCGATGGAGGCTGGTCCGTGCGGAAGGACGATGGTGGAGTTTTCCTCGGACAGTCAGGCGGACGGCCTGAATACGGTCGTCACGGCTCTTGTAGAGGAGTATGTCGAGCGACGGCGATCCGGTGAAATTCTGACGCCGGAAGCGTTTGCCGCTGAACACGCCGACATGGCCGGTGTGTTGCGTCCTTACCTGGAAGGTCTGGCTCTCCTGGATCGGATTCAAGCGATCGGAAACACCGCCGAGCCGCAGCCTGCGATCCCCCCAACCGGCCTTTCACTGCCCGTAATCCCTGGCTACACCATTGTGCGCGAGATCGACCGTGGGGGAATGGGGATCGTGTACGAAGCCGTGCAGCTCTCCACGAAGCGGACGGTTGCTCTCAAAACGCTTCCCGGCGGTCCATTTGCGGCCTCCGAAGCGCTGAAACGATTCCAGCGGGAAATCGAGCTGGCGGCGCGCCTGCAGCATCCGGCGATCGTCCGCGTGCTGGAAAGCGGCGATGCTGGCGGACAGGCCTATTACGCGATGGACCTCGTGCAGGGGGTGACGCTGCAACGGTACCTCGCGGAGACCCGCCCAGCGCAGCGCGAGATCGTGCGAATCTTCGTGCGGATCTGCGAGGCGGTGCAGTACGCGCATGAACGCTGTGTGATCCATCGCGATCTCAAGCCCGCCAACGTGCTGATCGATACGGAGGGCCGTCCGCACATCCTGGACTTCGGACTGGCCAAGGCGGTGGATGAGGCCGGGGCCGCTGCGATGCAGACAACGGTGTTGTCCATGCCCGGACGGCCGATGGGCACGCTGCCGTACCTGGCTCCGGAACAGGCGAAGGGTGTTCCGGAGGCTGTCGGCGTTGCCGCGGACGTGTACGCGCTGGGGATAATGCTTTTCGAAGCGGTTACGGGCGGGTTGCCGTTCGACATGGTCGGGAACGCGTCGGAAGTGATCCGGCGGATTTCGGAAGAAGCACCGCGAAATCCGTCAACTGTCTGTCCGGGCGTGAATCGCGAACTGGAGACCATCATCCTCAAGGCGATGGAGAAGGATCCAGCGTGCCGATATGCCACCGCCCAGGATCTGGGCGACGAGCTGTGTCGCTATCTGGAAGGGGAACCCATTCTGGCCAGGCGCACCAGCCGCGCGTACATGGTTCGCAAAAAAGTGCTCAAGCACCGCCGGCGAATCGCCGCCGTTTGTGTCGCGGTGCTGGCGATCGTCATGGGAATATGGGGGGGGCTCTGGTGGAGCCACCGATCCGCGCGTGAGGTTCGCCGGCGTCTGGAGCCCGAAGCACGGGTGAAGCTTCTGGGCATGCTGCAAAGCGCGGAATCGGACAAACCGGAAGCCGCCCTGACCGGTCTGGAACGGCTGGCCGCCGAGCATCCGGAACTTCCTGAGATTCCGTTGGTGTGGACGCAGGCGCTGTTCTCCCGGCGGGACACGCGTTACACGGCAATGCAGCACCTGGAATCCGTCCTGAGTCGCGATCCGCAGCGGTGGGACTGCCGCGCGCTGTTGGCCGAGTTCTACGATTTCAGCGGGTATGTCCAGCGGGCCGCTGAACTCCGGGCAGAGTCGCAGTCGGAGGGCGGAGACTCCGCCGAGGACTGGTACATGCGGTCTTTGGCGACGCTGGATCGTGGTCGGGCACTGGAGGCGGCCGCCGAGGCCGTACAGCGCGATCCGAACCATGTTCTGGCCTGGCAAAGGCTGGCCCTGCTGGCCATGCACGTCGGCCGGCTGGATGATGCGTTCCGCGCAGCCGACCATCTGCTGGAGCTCACCGGAAACGACCTGCTCTGGGGACGGTTCAAAGGGGACATGCTGACGCGGATGGGGAAAACGCAGGCGGCGCTGGAACAGTATGATCGGTTGATAGTCCTGTATCCGAACGATTGCTCACTGTATCGCAGTCGAGGTCTCGTCTACCGGCGCATCGGCCGGTACTCCGAGGCGATTGACGACTACACCCAGGCGCTTCAATTCGACGATCCCGTGCATGGCGGGATGTGGGAGCACTACCAGCGGGCCACTCTGTTGTGGATCGTCGGCCGCAAGGACGAGGCGATTCGCGACATGCGGCGAGTCCGTATTCTCTTCGGTTCCCCTTCCTACTCCGACGCGCGGCTGTTCGTGCTTCTGTCCGAAGAAGGCCGGCGGCAGGAGGCCCGGGAAGTCCTGGACGTGGCCCGCCGGGAGGTGGCGGACCGATGGCTGGATCGCGTGTTCGCCTGCCTGGACGGGGAGATTGCGCCGCAGCGGCTCGTGGCCATTGCCGGAGATAACCGGGTGCATCGTTGCGAGGCGTTCTATTACGCGGGTGAAGCCTGCCTGATGAAGGGGGATCGCGATACCGCCGTTGCGTGGTACGACAAATGCGTCCGGGACGGCCTCCAATGGAATTCCGGCACCGGCCCTCTGACTCCCATGAGTGAGTATGACCTGGCCCGTTGGCGCCTGGCGACGCTGACGGGGCTCGGCGAGGCCAGCGCGGCGGCGGAAGGGGCGGCGGAACAGACCCTGCCATAGGCGGTTCGAGTGGCCCCGCGCCGGCGGCGCGCAGGGCGTCAGTTGCGGGTGGCCGGACCTCGGTTGCGATACAGGTTGGCGTCGATGACGCCGCGCAGGGCCTGCGTGTCGAGCGTGTTGCCGAAGAACTCGTTCAGGCGGGCAATGTCCGGATCGGGATCGGTCAGAAGCCGGTTGTAGTTGACGTACAGCACGTCAAAGTTCTTCTGCTGACGAAGCCAGTCTGTCACGTGCTCGAGGTGTTTGAGGAAGAGCGCCCGCATCTCGGCGTCGGTGACGCCTTCCTTGAAAGTCCCGCGGCGGATGAGCATCTTTTTCTGTGACGCGAGCACCTCGTCGAGGTCTCGTCGCATGAAGACCACCTTGTAATGAAAGTCCGGCGGCAGGTCGAGCAGGAGCTGAGAGATGCCCTTGACGACCTTGCCCCGGGCCTCCGGCAGCCAGGCTTTGTCCGTCTTGATCTGCTTGATCCGCTCGAATTCATAGTATCCTTTGGGGTTGTCCTCATCGGCGACGCGGATCCCGTCTGCCAGAATCGGAAAGCCCGCCGCCTCCAGCATGGCCATCATCATGGACGTGCCGGAGCGGGGCAGGCCCGATACGATCGTGATGTAGTCCCGTTCTGATTGGGTCATGAAGCTCATCCGTTGCAGCAGGCGTTGAGGTAATCGGTGGCCTGGGCCAACACCAGCCGAAGCGCATCGTTCAGCGGCAGATCGAGGATCGTTCCGGCGGCCTGGGCGTGGCCGCCGCCACCCATGGCCCTGGCCAGGTCCAATACATTGAGGCCGGATTCCCCGCGGAAGTTGATCCGGGTCTTTCCGCGCTCGCCCTCCGTCAGGAGAAGAGCCATATGAATGCCCCGCACCGATCGGGGCACGTTCACCTGATCGTCAATGTCCGCGGCGGTGCAACCGGCGTGGGCGATCTCGTCGTAACTGGCCGTGCTGTAGGCGAGTCGGCCGTCGGCAACGACCCGCGTATTCGCGTACACCGTCTGGAGAAGCCGGAACTCCTCGGGCGTCAGGCTGCGACAGAGGCGCTCGCCGAGAGCGGCAACGTCGGCACCCCGCGCGATGAGTTCCGCGGCGGTTCTCATCGCCCGGGGCGTCGTGTTGACCAGGGAAAAGCCCACGGAGTCGGTCAGGATTCCGGCGTACAGCAGAGATGCCATCAGCGGCGTCACGGGTCGTCCCGCGGCGTCCAGAAGCAGAAAAACCATTTCGGACGTGCTGCTGGCGGTCGGGTCCACCCAGTTCAATCGGCCGAAGTGGGTGTTGGAGGCATGGTGGTCGATGTTCAGCAGGGGCTTGCCGTCGGCCCAGGTGTTGCGGACCTGCGGCCCCACGTTGCAGCGGGTGACGGTGGCCGTATCGAGGGCCACGAACCCGTCAGCGTCGTCGAAGTCGGCCGGTTCGGCCAGCACGGGTCGGGCCTGTTCGATCATGAATGCCAACCGTTTGGACAGGGAGCCGGGCGGCAGCGCAAGGCGCAGATCGCGTGGTTCCGGGCCGGCGAAGCCCTGAGCCAGGGCGATCATGGCGCCGAGGCAGTCCGCATCCGGCGTCACGTGACCGACCAGCACGATCTTGCGCCAGGCGAGCAGTTGCTCGATCAGTTCCTTGAGTACGTTCATAGTCAGGTCGCCGGCGGTCATGCCATTCCCGCGCGTCCGCGAAGGGCCGCTATCCCTGACGCATGGAGCGGATGAGAATGTCTGCCACTTCGGGGCGGGTGAACTCCTGCGGGGGAGCCTCGCCCCGTGACAACATCTCCCGAACCTTCGTGCCGGACAGGAATATCTGGTCTCCCTCGATTTTCGGGAACGTCTTGCCGCTGACCATGCCGCCGGCTTTCCGGGACCAGGCGGCGTGCTCGAACTTCAGCGGGGTGATTGCCAGGTCGGCCGGATCGAGGGTGTCGAAGATTTCCTGTGCCGCGTAGGTGCCGTAGTAGTTGCCCACGCCGGCATGATCCCGGCCCACGATGAAGTGGCTGCACCCGTAGTTCAGCCGCATGATCGCATGCAGAATCGCCTCGCGCGGGCCGGCATACCGCATGGCGGCCGGCAGCACGCTGAGCATCGTATGGTCCGGGTGGTAATACTTGTCAATCAGAACCTTGTAGCACTCCATGCGAACGTCCGCCGGGATGTCGCCCGGCTGGGTCTGCCCGACCAGCGGATGGATCAGCAGCCCGTCGCAGATCTCCTGGGCGCATTTGGTCAGGTATTCGTGGGCCCGGTGAATCGGATTGCGGGTCTGGAACGCCACCACCGTGCTCCAGCCGCGACGCTCGAACTCCGCCCGGGTCTGGGCCGGGTGCAGGTTGTATTCCGGAAACTCCACATCATGACGGGGAGTCACCACGTCCACAGGGCCGGCCAGGCACACGTCGCCCTCGGCCATCAGAACCTTGACACCCGGGTGCGCGGGGTCTTCCGTCTGAAACACGAGCCTCGCCTGTGTCGCCTTATCGTGGGCGTACTTCTCCGTCACGGTCAGGCAACCCAGCGTGCGATCCTTGTCGTCCAGCAGCGCCACCTTCTCACCCACGCCGACGCGGTCGCCCGTGGCCTTGTCGACGGCGCAGGTGATCGGCACGGGCCAGACCAGCCCGTTGGTCAGCCGCATCTTTTCGCAGATGGAGTGGTAGTCCGCCTCCCCGACGAAGCCTTCCAGCGGGCTCAGGGCACCGATAGCGATAAGTTCCAGGTCACACTGCTGGCGTTCGGTCAGACGGATACGAACAGCCGGTGTTCCACCGCAATCTTTTGTGGCAATTCGATTTATGAGCTTCTTTCCGTGTGGGGCCGGCAGACGACGTAATGGCATGATGTTCTTCCTCTACTTCCGGTTCAAGCCCGCTGCACGACGGGCGGGACAGACCGCCCAAGATAGGCGAAGGGCGAGCCGGACGCAACCGGCAGCCGCGCGTCGGGAGCCGTGCCGGCTGACGGGAGCGGCGTGCCGGTCGCACGGCGATCTGAAAAAGGCGCCGGGGCGCTCGCATCGCCGGCGAACGCGTTGGTGATGATGACCCAGTCGTTCTTCTGGGTGAAGGCGTCACTGTCCACAATGCCCACCAGCCTGAACCGAACGGCGGCCGCGGACCGCAATTGTTCGAAGTGTTCGTGTTTGAGAATCAGGTATACGGGCTCCGTTCCGCTCAAGAGCCCGGTGACTCGTTCCAGGACCATCTGGCGCAGAAGGTCTTTTCCCTTCGTCCGGTCCACCATACGAGCGACGATCTCATACGGATCGATCATCTGCTCGCTGCGCCGGTGAAAGTAAAAGGCCAGACGGGCGTCCGGCCGCTGATCCGCCCAGATGATGCGAGCGTCCGGCGGCACGCCATTGGCGTCCAGCGTGTGGTTCAACGCCGCCACGTCCTCCACGTTGTCAACGCGCGGCACGCAAGTGTACCAGACGATAAGAAACAGTACGACGCTTGCGCAGGCCAGAGACGCGAACGCCGGACCGGTTCGTCCGCGCACGAATGCCGCGCCCGCTCCCAGGCAGACCAGAACCCCGGCCAGGGCGATCAGCATGAGGGTTCCCCACGCCTGCGGCGCTTCGTGCCGGAGCCAGGCGGAGCCGGCCGCAACGGCCACTGCCGACAAGGCGGCACCGATACCCCACAGCGCCCACGCTCGTTGTGGTCGTCGCACGCGGTATCGCAGAACCCGGACGGCCACGACGGACACAAGCAGAATGAGAGGTGGAATAGCCGGCGCGATGTAGTACGGTTTTTTGAAAGTCATCGCGGACATGGCCAGCACGCCCACGCCCGCCCAGAGCCCCAGATACAGCAGCGGGCGGCGCCACCGGATGTAGCGGCGCATCCACGGCGCGGCAACGGCCTCAAAAACGAGGAATACCCAGGGCGCCAGGTAGCCTCCGGCGACGGGAATGTAGTAGAAAACGCCGCGGACGCGGGTGTCTTCGTAATTTCCCTGAGCCCGTTGCAGGTACTGCCAGTTCCACAGCTCGTCCGCGTAGGGATTGCGGCGAGCCACCTCCAGCATCCAGGGTACGAACATCGCCGCGAACACGAGGATGCCCGGTACAAACCACAACCGTGTGAACACGCGCAGAGTCCGCGGCGCCAGGCCGCGTGCGAAGCATCGCAGCGCCAGAGGGGTTGCCCGGATCCCGCGCCGGGCGAGCAGCCGGAACGGGCGCTCGGTGTACCACCAGAACGCCAGGGGAGCGGCCACCAGCGCGATGGGGGCGGGCCCTTTGGCCAGCATGGCCAGGCCCAGCGCCAGGTAAAACAGCATCATGTGAGCGAATCGTCCACGCCCGGACGCGTGGGTAACACCGAGCCAGAACTCGACGCCGGCCCACGTGCAGAAGAAAACCAGCAGCATCTCGCAGGTTGCGTTGGCGGCATACAGAAGCAACACGAGCGCGGAGGCCAACAAGACGGCGGCCAGGCGGCCGGCCTGACGCCCCAGCATGAGGGAGCCCGCCCGCCAGACCATCATCACCGTTGCGAAGCCGGCCAGGCCGGAAGGGAAGCGTGCCGTCGCGCCGGTGACGGGCAGTCCGCTGATCGGGTCCGGGGGGAATACGTACGAAGCGGCCGCGACAAGCCAGTACGACAACGGAGGCTTGCGCACGAACTCGTCATTCAGAAACTGGGGTACCACCCAGTTGCCGGTCAGCCGCATCTGGCGAGCGCACTGTGCGACGATGGCCTCATGGTCGCCCAGGGCCGGGCCGCCGAGCAGCCCGCCGAAACAACTCAGGAATGCCAGCGCGATGATCGCCGGACAGATCCAGCGGGAATGGGTGGCGGACGTGGCGTTCAAGCGCATGATCCTGTAGAGACACTGCGGAACCGGTCCGCCGGAGCCCGGGAGAGGGACTCCGGAAGCCTCATGATCCCGCCCGGCGTTGTCCTTGCGCCGGGGAGAGTGCGCCAGGCGGTGAACCGGATCGGTTCGTCGGGAACGTCGCGCGGCCGCTGACCGCCCGGCCGCGCCGTCTGTGGTTGCGTCGCCGGTTCGGCCGGTGTCCGCAGGGCGGTCGGGTTTAGTGCTTCGCCGGCCCGACGACCATGGTCATCCGACGGTTCTCCATTTTGGGCGGACGTTCCACCTTCACTTCCTCGCCGAACTGGTCGAGGATGGCCCGGAACATGACCATTCCGATATCCAGGTGTGCCCGCTCGCGTCCGCGGAAGAGCATGGTGAACTGTACCTTGCTCCCCTCCTCGAGGAATTTCCGGGCCTGCTTGATCTTGATTTCGCGGTCGTGATCATCCGTCTTGGGCCGCAGCCGAACCTCTTTGAGCACCTGTTCGCGCGGGGTCCGGTCCTTCTGTTTCTTCTTGAGCTGGTACTTGTACCGGCCATAGTCCATGATGCGACAGACCGGCGGCCGTTCCATGGGAGACACTTCCACCAGATCCAGACCGGCTTCGCGGGCTCGCTGCTGAGCCTCAGAGGTCGGGACGACCCCGACCTGCGCGTTGTTCTCGTCAATCAAGCGGACCGGCGAAATCCGAATCTGCTCGTTGACTCGCAGCAACTTGGCGATACGCGATCACCTCCCTTCGGTTGATTTCTGCGGCAGACCGGGCGGACCCGTTGTCCCCCCGCGTCAAACGTCCGGTTTCTTTCCCCGGGTGGCAATCTCCAGCAAGCAGCCGTCAATGAACCTCTCCAGCGGAAAGTTGCCCAAAGAGCGTCCCTCCCGGTCGTTGACGTTGACCGTTCGTTCCGCGGCTTCCTGCTCTCCGATCACCAGGATATACGGAATCTTCAGGGCGCGGCAGCGGTGTTTCTTGGGGCCGATCTTGTCGCTGGACACGTCCAGCTCCACCCGCAGCGCGGCTCGGGCCAGGGCGTCGTAGACCTCGCGCGCATAAGCTTCGCTCTTGTCGCTGATCGTGACCACCGCGGCCTGAATCGGGGCCAGCCAGAGCGGAAACGCGCCGGCGAAATGCTCAATCAGGATGCCGACGAACCGCTCCAGACTGCCGAAAGGCGCCCGGTGAATCATGATCGGGCGGTGCGGACGGTTGTCCCGGCCGGTGTACGTCAGGTCAAACCGCTCCGGCAGATTGTAGTCGATCTGGATGGTGCCGAGCTGCCACTCCCGCTTGATACAGTCCCGGACGACGAAATCGATTTTGGGTCCGTAGAACGCCGCTTCGCCGCGTTCCTCGGTGGCTTTGAGGCCGCTTTCGCGGACGGCGGCGCGGATGTTCTCTTCGGCCTGCTCCCATGACAGGGGCGAACCCGTGTACTTGCTCGAGTCCGGGTCGCGCAGCCCGATGCGCACGCGGTAGTCCGTCAGGTCGACGGCTTCCAGCACGGTCAGCGTGAGCTGAATGGTGGAGCGCATTTCATCGAGCAACTGCTCCGGCGTGCAGAACAGGTGGGCGTCGTCCTGCGTGAAGCCGCGGACGCGCACCATGCCGCTGAGTTCCCCGCTCTGCTCGTACCGGTACACGTTGCCGAACTCGAAGTACCGCACCGGCAGGTCGCGATAGCTGCGCGGCTGCGATTTGTAGACATGCACGTGGTGCGGGCAATTCATCGGCTTGAGCAGGTAGCCGTCTTCGTGCCTCAGTTCGCGGTCGACCACGGCAATCATCGTTTCCGGCGTGTCCGCTTCGAGGAGGCCGGGGATGGCCCCCCAGACCGCCACGACCGCGTCGGCCAGCTTCCGGGCGCGGCCGAATGCCTCCTCCCGCGCCGGACCGGCGTGGGCCGGAATGCGTTCGAGCGTCTGCTGAAGGCTCAGCAGCGTGCGTCCGCGGTCGGTCTCGTGCAGCGGAGGAAACTGGGAATCGCGATAGTAGGGATAGTGCCCGCTGCGGCGATACAGATTCAGTTGTCCGATGTTCGGGCTGTATACCGGCTTGTAACCCCGCAGGAGCATCTCGAATTTCAGGAAGTTCTCCAGCAGCATCCGCACGATGGCGCCTTTGGGGTGCCAGAGCACCAGGCCGCTGCCCACCTCAGGGTCGATGCTGAACAGGTCCAGCTCGCGCCCGATCACGCGGTGATCGCGGGCTTTGGCCTGCTCCAGTTGCCGGAGATGCTCTTTCAGAGCTTTGGGTTTGAAAAAAGCCGTTCCGTACAGCCGCTGCAACGCCTTTTCGTTTACGTCGCCCCGGTAATGCGATCCGCTGACACTGTGAAGCGTGAACGCGCCGATGCGGCCCGTCCGCGGTAGGTGGGGGCCGCGGCAGAGGTCTTCAAAGCACTTGCCCGGGTTCTCCCCCGTCACGTAGAAGCTCAGCATCTCGCCGTCGGCACGCTCGGCGTTGTCCAGTTTGTACCGGTTGCCTTCCTTCTCCAGTTTAGGAAGGGCCTCGCGTCGGGGCAGCTCATAGCGCACGAACGGCCGGTCCTCCTGGATGATCCGCCGCATCACCGCTTCGATCTTCTCGAAGTCGTCCGGCGTCAGGTTGCGATCGAGATCCAGGTCGTAATAGAACCCGTCCTCCACGGCGGGGCCGTAAACGAGCTTCGTCTGGGGGAACAGCTCGCACACCGCCTCCGCCATGACGTGCGCCGCGCTGTGACGCAGTACACGCAAGCTCTCCGGGTTTGTGTCGTCCGCGGTCAGAATGGTGAGCTTGCAATCTCCGGGCAGCGGGGCGTGCAGGTCCAGGATCGTCTCCGGGCCGCCGTTCTGCACTTTGCCGGCAATCGCGGCTTCGGCCAGCTTCGGCCCGATCCTGCCGGCCACATCATACGTGGACGCGCCCTCGTCCATCGTCAGCATCGATCCGTCTGGCAGGGTGATGTTCACGCTACGTCTCCTGCGGGCGGTTGACGCCCCTGTCTTCGCTGCGCTGCACCCCCGGCGGCCGGGCCAAAAGAAAACGACGCTGGATCACCACGCGCGGGAGCCCGGCGGCACGGTCCAACCGACCTGTGCGCGGAGCAACGGTTACCATGTCAGGCGTGTGGTTGACCCAGAGTCGTTCGGATTGATCATACGGGCGATCAACTATCCTCCCGGACGGCAGTCGGCCATGCGGAACCATCGCATTAAAGTGCCACTGACGGCCGGGTTTCCCTTGAGTATAGCAGATCGTCCATTGGCTTCAAGAACCTTGAGTCACCGGCGGACGAAAGGCGATTTCGGGGATCTGGCCGGGCGCGGTCGGCGGCGGGGGCATCAGGGTCTCAGCAGGGCAAGGACTTCCGACCGGGTCCGGGCGTCGCTCTTGCAGCGCCCGCGCATGGCAGACGTAACCATTATGCTGCCAACCTTGCGGACGCCGCGGCAGGTCATGCAACTATGGGTAGCCTGGATGACGACCGCCACCCCCTTGGGGGTGAGGGTATCCATCAGAACGTCGGCGATTTGCGACGTAAGCCGCTCCTGGAGCTGGGGTCGAAGGGCAAACGCCTCGACAACCCGTGCCAGTTTGGAGACGCCCACCACCTTTCCGTTGGGCAGGTAGGCCACCCCGGCACGCCCCTCGAACGGGAGCAGATGGTGCTCACATATGGAGTGAAAGGGGATGTCCCGGAGTACAACCATTTCGTCGTAGGTTTCGGTGAATTGGGTACCAAGACACTGGGCTGGATCGGTGTGCAGCCCGGTGAAGAACTCCGCGTACATGCGGGCGACGCGGGACGGAGTCTGTTGGAGTCCTTCGCGGTCCGGATCCTCACCCACGGCAATGAGGATTTCCCGGACGGCTCGTTCAATTCGTGGCAGGTCCATGTGTGCTTCCGGTCTGGCGGCGGCCCGCCGCGGTCCTCAATCCGCTTCTGATCTTCTCGTGCCGGGCTCATCCGGACTGGGATTCCAATCCAGGCGCGGGGCGTCACCCCACAACAACTCAAGATCGTAGTATTGCCGGTATTCCGGCGCGAATATGTGGATCACAACGTCGACGAAATCGAGCAGCATCCAGGTGGCGGACTCGTAGCCGGCGGATCCGAACAACTTCAGGCCGCATCGTCGGCCCGCTTCCTCGGCGGCGTCAAACGCCGCCCGCATCTGGCGATCGGAAGTGCCCGAGCAGATGACGAAAAAATCCGTGACGGAGCTCAGACCGCGCAGATCGAGAACCACGACGTCCTGGGCTCGGTGATCGTGGACGGCCTGCGCGGCCTGGATGGCCAGTTCCCGGGCATCCGGACCGTGTTGTTGGGGTGGTTTCACTTCACTGCTCATAATACACGCGGCGGTCCAAGGTATCGCACGGGTCTGCTGGCCGCAACCGGCACAGGCCGACCCGGGCGCGATCGTCAGGCGGAGAACAGGGATTGCTGGTGGGGGGAATCGACGGCCGCCCGTTCCTTGACGTCTCGGATTTCCTCGATGAAGGCTTCCACGTTGTCAAACTGGCGGAAGACGGCCATGAAGCGGACGTACGCCACGTGGTTCAGGCGCCGCAGGTGGGTTACGACGTATTGGCCGATCTGCTGGCTGGGCACCTCGCGCTCGTGCTCGCGGAAGATGTCGGACTCCACGGTGTCCACGAGACGTTCCATGGCTTCCGGATCGATGGGGAGCTTGTAGCAGGCATGACGGACGCCCGAGAGGATTTTGTCGCGTCGATAGGGCTCCCTGGCTCCGTCACGTTTGACCACCGCCAGGCGGAGTTCTTCCTCCACTCGTTCTTTCGTTGTGAATCGCCTTCCACAATGGGTGCAGACGCGGCGGCGGCGGATGACGCTGCCGCCCTCAGTCGACCGCGAGTCGATCACCTTGTCGGAGTTATACTGGTTGCAGGCAGGGCAACGCATGGAACGCTCGCCGAAACGTGTATGCTTCCCAGTAGGACGGACGTGCCGTCAGCGACATTTTGACCGCCATAAACGGTACCGGCACCACATATGGTGTGTCAACAGGCCACTGTCGGGCCCCCTGGGCCACTGGACAGCCGCCGCCGGACCTCTACAGTACCCGCGTAATGAATCGAATGATAGACAAACGCGTGGGCCGCGTCCGCCTGCTTGGTCGCTCGCTGGCCGGTGAAGAGACGGTCCTGGCCGCCCCCGAACTGAACGTCTGCTTCGACATCGGTCGGGCTCCTCAGGAGGTCATCCCGAACGACAACATCTGACTGTCGCAAGGGCACATTGATCACTCGGCCAACATCGCCTACTACTACTCGCACCGGGAGTTAATCGGGGCGTCTCCGGGCCGGCTGATCGTCCACCGCCAGCTTGCGGCCCCTCTTCAGGCTCTGATGGGCGTCTGGGCGGACATCGAGGGCCGCCCGGGCCCCTGGCTGATCGAGCCGGTGCTCCCCGGCGACGAGATACGCATCCGCCGGGGCCTGCTGGTGCGGGCCGTGGAGGTGAACCACGATTCCCGGTCGCTGGGCTTCTCGGTGGTGGAGGAGCGGTTCAAGCTCAAGCCCGAGCTGGCGGACCATACCGGGCCGCAACTGGTCAAGCTGAAGGAACAGGGGGTGGAAATCCAGAATCGCCTGGAAATCCCCCTGTTGGCCTACTGCGGGGATACGGCCGACGGGCCGCATTTTGACCTGGATTGCATTCGAAACGCGGAAGTCCTGCTGCTGGAATGCACGTTTTTCGAGCCGGAGCACGTGGTCCGGGCGCGCAAGGGCAAGCACATTCACGTGCGCGACCTGCCGGGGATCCTCGACCGGCTCCGGTGCCCGAGCATCGTGCTGACCCACGTGACGCACCGAACGGCCCTGCGGGACGCTCGCCGGATCCTCAAGGAGACCGTCAGTCCGGCCGATCTGGAGCGATTGTGTTTCTTCATGGATCGTCCCAGGCGCGCCGCCCCGGCGGGCACGGACTGACTTCAACCGGTGTGCGGTCGACGGAGGACGGCGGTGCCGACGGCGAAAATCTCCACGCAGGCGGCGGGGTTCCTCGAACTGGCCCGGTGGATGTTCGAGGTTTCGTAGCGGACGTTGTAGACCTCCCGGGCCCCGCCCCGCCGGGCCTGCTCCAGCATCCGCAACAGAGCCTCCCGCCGGGCCCGCACCATCAGCGTCTGGTAGGTTCGAACCTCCCCGCCCACGAGCCCTCGCAGCCGGGCGGCGAAGGATTTGAAATAGTCCGTGGCGATGACGACCTGACCCACGACCATCCACGATTCCTGGACGGTCTGGGGCGACGGGACCGCTCGCAGGTTGGTCACGACAAAACCGCGGAACTCCCGCTCTCGGGCGTCCAGAGAGCGGAAGTGACGGTGTTCCACCCAGCTTCCGACGCCATATCCCAAGGCCAGCAGGCCCAGAATGGGCAGTATTTGCAGCCAAAGGGCTTCCATCACGACCCTCCAGGTTCGACGACCACGGCCGTGCCGTAGGCGTACAATTCGGCGGCCCCCTGGGTGATTGAGCTGGTCGAGAAACGCACGTTCACGATGGCGTTGGCGCCCAGCTCCAGGGCCTGGGCCATCATCCGTTCGACGGCCTGGCGACGGGCTTCCGTGAGCAGTTCCGTGTAGCCCTTCAACTCGCCGCCGACGAGATTCTTGAATCCGGCGGCGATGTCGCGGCCGATGTGTTTGGCCCGGATCGTGTTCCCCTGCACCAGTCCTTTGACTTCTCGGATGTTGTATCCCGCAATGGTTTCGGTGTTGACGAGAATCATTGGTAAGGCCTCGAGTGAAGGATCAGGTCCAGACCCGATGGACAAAGCCGGCCCGGTTCAGGGCATTTCGCCCAGCTCGCGGAGGGCCTCGACCACACCAGGTTCCGTCGGATTCAGCGTGTAGGCCGTGCGGAGCATGCGGCCGGCTTCCGTTCGCCTGTTGATCCGGGCGTAGAAGCGGCCCAGCTCGGCATTGGCGTATGGGTTGTTGGGCTCCATGGCGACGGCCTGGCGATAGCGAAGCAGGGCGGCGTCCATGTCGTTCCGCTCCTCCAGCTCGTGCGCCAGGAAGATCTGGCCGCGTGCGGAAGGGCCGACGAACTCCGCCGTCCACTGGGCGACCGCCAGGGCCGCTTCAAACTGCTGTTTGAGTTCCAGGGCCATGTTGGAGCCCCACAGCGCCGGCAACATCCCCGGATGCGCGTTGACGGCCCGGGCGTAGCTGCGGGCCGCGTCGTCTACGTAGCGCATCGCGGCGGGCGCGTTGCGCAGTCGGAATTGTTCCTTGGCCAGGTAGATGTTGCAGTCGCCGAGGTCGTAGAGGTTCCACGGGTCTTCCGGGGTTCTCTCGCGGGCCTCCAGCAGAAGGTTGCGGGCGGCGCCGTATTCCCGCTGGATCATCTTTTCCTGGCCGAGCTGTCTCAACTCGCCGTAGGACAGGTCGTGTCCGCAGCCGCCGAGCCCCACCAGCGCCAGCGACAGCAGGGCCGGACCGCTGATGCACCCACGTCGTTTTGACCATTGCGAGCTCATCGCCATTCCTCGCTGAATGCGGTAACCTCTCAGACCAGCCGGCGCTCCCGGACCGCGTCGGGAACACCACGATGGATGCGCTGCGATACGCCATTCTACACCATCAGGATCGGGCGGGCGAGCACTGGGATTTTCTGCTCGAGCAGGCCGCGATGCTGGCCACCTGGAAGTTCCCCCGAGACCCCACCGCCCCGGACGTTCTGCCAATCGAAGGCGCGCGAATTGCCGACCATCGCAAAGCGTACCTGGATTACGAGGGCCCGGTCAGTGCAGATCGGGGGCACGTTCGGCGGGTGGACGGCGGAGCCTGTGAAATCCTGGAGTCGGGCGAGGTGGCGTGGCGGTTCGAACTCCGGGGCACTCGTCTGAATGGCCGATTTACGCTCCGGATCTGCGGGACGGAGCCGCGCCGCTGGCGGCTGGCCGCGGATGTGGGGGGGAGTCCCCAGGGGAGGCAGGGCGACTGACACGGTTCCGTTGCCCCTGTCGGGAGCCGAGCGGTTCGATTTCGGCACGCAGAATACCGGGCTCGATCGAGAGCGACCGAATTCGGAACCAGCGTTCGCTGGGTTTCCAGAAAAGGCGATTTTCGACGGTTACCCCCTCGGTCTGCAGGCCGGCGTTGCCCTTCTGACGGAAAAAGCGAACGGCGTCGGCCATCGGGTCGGGCATGATGTCGACGTCGCCGTCTGCCGCCGTGAGCACGGGCCGCAGCCGTCGGGCTACGACCGAAATCGGCAGCGGACACGAACCGCAGGCCAACCGGTCCAACTGAATCGTGATGGTGTCGTCCCCGACATCGCACGTCAGCCGGGCACTGAGGATCGCCTCCCAGCCGTTTGAGGTGAATCGCGCGCCGAAAACCGCTCCGCCCGGCTCGAACACCACGACCGGTTCCCGCACGTAGTCGGGTATCCATTCATCCGCGCCGGGCCAGACGTCGGTCCGGACGGCGATCCAGCGATTGATCTGCGCGTCGGTCAACGTAATCTGGAACGGCTGGCCGGCAGGCAGGGCATCGGTGAAGCCGACAACGGTGTCCATGAGCGCCTTCTTGACGTCGTTGTATTCCGCATCGGTGACCTGCGGAGGACGATACCAGTCCGGAACATGGGCCAGCGCCGCCCACAACAAAACACAGGCCATGACCAGCACGCCGGCCAGGGCGGCCAGGATGGGCCAGTATCTGTCCCAGAATCGTCTTCTCTTCTTCCGCTTATGTGACATTGCGTCCGTTCCGCTGGCGGCAGAGTATAGCGGAAGTCACGCTCGAATTGACCCGGCGATTCGCGGTCCCCTAAAATCAGGTGTCACGCTTCGGGAGGGTCTCCGGCGTGCGTGGGGTCACGATCATGGTGAATCGGTTGTGGGGTCCCGTCATCATCCTCTTCTGGCTGGGGGCCATGTCCTGGCTGTTCTGGCACGACGTGCGGCCTCTGTGGCAGGCTCAGGATCCGCCGCAGTCCCTGTCGTCGCAATGGTTGACCGCGGAGCGGATGCGGCAACAAGCCGCTATCGAGGACAGGGCGGGCAGGCCCATCGGCAGCATCTGGACGGTTTACCGGAATCTTCCGGGGGCGATCGGCCGGGAGGATCTGATTGTGATCGATCATTTTCCACCGATCTCACCCGCCCGGGTGGAGCTGGATACACAATTTGACGACCAGGACCGGCTGGATGAGATGACGGCGGCGGTGGAGGTCGCGGGCCTGTCCCTGAAGCTTGAGGCCGAGCGTTTCGGGACGCAGTTGGCGTTTGTGCTGAGAGTCGGAACGACGACTCAGTCGTTCAAGATCAGCGATGCGGACGCCGGCATGGTTGGTGACCTGTTCAAGCCGTTCTCCGACATGCCAAAACTGGAGGTGGGGCAGACCTGGAGAATGCAGGTGTTCAATCCTCTTTCGATCGTGCTCGGGCACGGAAAACGGTTCTTGCCGATGGTTGTCCGGGTCACCGGGAAGCAGCGATGGGGGACCCATGACGGGATCGTAGACTGCTTTGTGGTGGAATCTTCGCACGCGACGGCTCTGGTCGGCCCGGATGGGACGGTGTATCGACAGGAGACCCAGTTGCCGGTGGGCGGCACCATCGTGATTCGCCGGGAGCGTTTTGACGAGAGGGCGTACAAGAGAGCGAAAGAGGCGGCTCGGCCGACACGGCCTCCGCCGGACGGAGATCCCTCGGTCACGCCCTGGACTGCGGGCCGGCGGCGCGGAAAAACGGATTGAGCCAGATGGAACCCGCGATCGAAATCACCGCTGCGACCAAGGCGTTCGGCCGCAAAGTGGCCGTGGACAACCTCAGCCTGACCATCCCGCGGGGCGAACTGTTCGCCTTCCTCGGCCCCAACGGCGCCGGCAAGACCACCACGATCAAGATGATCTGCGGCCTGCTGCGCCCCCAGCAGGGTCAGGTTCGCGTCTGCGGACATCCGATGGGCGCGGACGGACTGGCCGCCAAGGCCCTGCTGGCCTACGTGCCCGACCAGCCGTTTCTCTACGAGAAGCTTACGGGGCGGGAGTTCCTCAGTTTCGTGGCCGAGATGTACGGGCTGTCGCCGGCGGCGCGGGATGAACGCATGGCGGAGCTCAGCGCGCAGCTCGTGCTCGGTTCGTTCATCGACCAGATGACCGAGAGCTACAGCCACGGCATGAAGCAGCGGCTGGCGCTGGCCGCGGCGCTGTTGCACGATCCGGAAATCCTGGTGGTGGACGAGCCGATGGTGGGCCTGGATCCGCGCACCGTCCGGACGGTGAAGGATCTGTTCGTGCGACGGGTTCGGGAGGGACGGACCGTGTTCATGAGCACGCATACGCTGGAGGTCGCGGAGGCGGTTGCCGATCGTATCGGCATCATCGATCACGGACGGCTGCTGGCGGTGGGAACGATCGGGCAGTTGAAGCAGCGGGCGGCGGGCAGCGCCACCTTGGAAGACGTGTTTCTGCGATTGACGGAGGAGGCGGATGAGTAGCGCGTATGAACAGGCCGGCTGGCTGCCCCCCGGCGTGGGCCTGCTGCTGGGGGCCAAGCGGGTCTCCCTGCGCAACCGCCTGATCGCGGCCCTGCGGGCTTCGCCGATCCGGATCGCATCCACGGTCCTGTTTCTCGTGCTCATCTGGGCCGGGCTGTATTTTCTGTTCTGGGCCATCTTCGAGCAGTTCGATCGCACCCTGGAGGGGGCGGTGGCGGTGCCGCTGGTGTTCAATTTCTTTTTCGTGGCGATGCTGCTGCTGCTGACCTTTTCCAACGCCATCATCGCCTACACGGCCCTGTTCGCGCGAAACGAGACCTCGTATCTACTGGCGGCGCCGGTGCCCGCGAAGGCCGTGGTGCTCGTCAAGTATCTGGAAACGCTGCTGTTTTCGAGCTGGTCCTTTTTCCTGCTCGGCCTGCCGCTGATGGTGGCCATTACGAACCTGCACTCCATGCAGAGCCCGGGTGTCTTCTGTGGGCTCTTTCTGGGGCTGTTCCTGGCTTTTGTTCCCATCCCGGGCGCCTTGGGGTTGATCGGGGCCTGGCTGATAGCCCGTTGCGTTCCCCGTACGATCCGACGCGGGCTGCTGACGGTCGGAATCGCGATCATCGTGGTGGCGGCGATTCTGGGGCTGCGGGCCGTGCAACTGAACGAAACCGACACCACGGTGTGGCTCAAGGGTTTTTTCAAGAAGATGGAGTTCGTGCAGTCCGTGCTGCTGCCGAACTCCTGGGTGAGTATGGGGATCGAAGAGGCCGTCCAGGGGCGGTTGGGCGCGGCGATGAGCTACCTGCTGGTCGTTCTGGCCAACGCCCTGTTTCTGAGTCTGCTGGCCGTTCGCATTGTGGCTCGGGGCCTGATGGGGGCTTATGATCGGGCGACCAGTTCTCGCGGACGGACGGGGCGGGCGGCGGCCAAGGTCGCCGGGGGCGTGGCCGGTGCGCTGTTCTTCTACCTTCCCAAACCCCTGCGGCTGATTGCCGTGAAGGATTTCCGGACGTTCGTGCGGGATCCCATGCAGTGGAGCCAGCTCGGCATTCTGTTCGGCCTGATGGGTCTGTACCTGTTGAACATGCCGCGGTTTCAGATCGAAATGGTGACCGAGCGACTGTCCCTGCTCGTGCCGTTTCTGAATCTCTGTGCCGTCTGCTTCATTCTGGCCACGTTCACCACGCGGTTCGTGTTTCCGCTGGTGTCGCTGGAAGGCCATCAGCTTTGGCTGATCGGCCTGCTGCCGATCCCGCGCGGGCAGATTCTGCTGGCGAAGTTCGCATTTGCCCTGACGGTCAGCACGGCGGTGGCCGTCGGCACGATGGGCCTGGCGGCTTTCATTCTTCGGATGCCCGCCGTCTGGACGGCAGTGTACCTGACGGTGACGTTCGCGGTGTGTGTGGGTGTGTGCGGGTTGGCTGTCGGCTTGGGGGCGCGAATGCCGATGTTGGGCGAGAAGAATCCCACGCTGATCGCCAACGGTTTCGGGGGCACGGTGAATCTCATTGCGACGGTCGGTCTGATCGTCTGCGTCCTGGCGGGAATGGGCGTCGCGGCGTTCAAGGCGGGGATGTTGTCGGTGGCTCCGAGCGTGCAGGATACGACGCTTCACCTGACGGCGGCGGTGGTGGGGTTCGCCGTGGTCGTCGGCGCGATCGCCATGGCCGTCGGCGCTCGGCATTTGCGGCGGCTGGAAGTATGAACCCGGTTCCCGGGGACCGTCCGCCCGCAAAGCATCGGTGCCGCAGGCTGTCCGCCGAAACCGCCGGGCGAAACAGCGCGCCGGCCGGCGTCCGCTACATTTCCACGGTGTCGTCCGCGTGGATCGGCCCCAGGTCGGGCTTCTTCTTCGATCGTTCCCGAGGCGGGAATTTTACCTCGGTGCGAGCCTCGATCCTCTTCGGATCGAGCCAGTCACGCTGAAACTCCATCGCCCGCACTCTCTGAATGCTTTGTGCCATGCTGGGCCGCAGCGTGCGGTATAGACTCTCGGACATGGGGTCCGTCCGCTTCCACTGGACCAGGATGACCCGGGCGTCGTCCGGCTGCTCGATGAGCGCCAGCTTCGGACCGTCGTCCGGCATCTGGCCCAGGGCGAAGCAATCGGCGACGAAGCCCGTCGTGACGACTCCCAGCGAGGGCACGTTCAGGCTGTCCGCGTCCGGCGCTGCCATCCAATCGCGGCGGGCGAAAGAGACCTCCGGAAAGAACCCGTCGAAGGAACTGGTCGCCGCTCCGGAATCCCCGAGCCGATCCCGCAGGTCCGGCGACTCTTCCCACGCGGCGCTCAGTCCGCCGTTCTCCGCCCGGGCCTTCAGATCCTCGAGCGCGGCCTTCGCGGCGTCAAACGCGGTCTTGCGACGCAGATCCTCGACAATCTGGTCTCGCACGACGTCGGGGGATTCCGGAGTGTGCGCGGGCGTGACGTCCACGACCCGGAAAAGGTATCGGTTGCCATCGGTGTCCCGCAGGGCACGCGGATGAAACTGATATTGCGAAACGTACCGTGCGCGGATGTCGCCGCTCGCCTCCACCGGGTAGTCGGCCACACCCTGCACGTCGAACGCCAGGTCGCCAAGGCGGTCCGATCGTTGGTCATACGACAGGCTGAACGCCGTTCCGATGCCCGGCAACCGGGCCGCGCTTTCGGCGTCGAACCAGTCGGTGGTTTCCACTTCGATCGCCATCGGATAGCTCAGATCAAATGGCGCCGCCGCCACCGTTTTTGCGACGTAGTCGGGCGCCTTGATGTATGACGGCGCGATGCGGTACTTGTCCGGCCCCTCCAGGGCGTCTTCGAACGACTTCGCGAAGTGCCGGGCGAGCCACGAGGTGAGGTTCTCGGTGATCTCCGCGGCCCGCGCGGCTCGCACGACTTGATGCGCGGTCTCCCGCGCCTGGGTGTATGTCTCAAAATACTCGCCCGCCGGTCCGGTCGCGGGCGCCGTGGTCGGCTGGGTGGCGGCGATCGGTCGCTTGAAGGCGTCGTTTGTGCGATTCTCCCGCCAGAAATCCCGGGCCCGCTGCTCGACTTCCTCCTCGGTCATCCGAAGGTTGTCCTGAATGGCCTGCTGCCGGATACACACATACTCCACCTTCACCCGAGGAGGCTGGAAATAGCCGAACGTAAGCGAGCCGGGCTTGGGCGTGGAGTCTTTGTACATCTCAAACTGCTCGCGGATCTGGTCGTTCGTGAACGACTGCTCCGGGTCGATGAAGGACAGCGCCCGCAGGCACACGGCGTCGATCGTGACTCGCTCCAGCCGATCCCGCGCCGCCACCCGAACTTCCGCCTCGCTGGGGACGGTTGCCCGCATCACCGTGAACAGCAGTTGCCGGATGGCCAGAAAGTCGGCGATGGCCAATCGATAGGCGTCGATATGGATGTCCTGGCGGATGGCCAACTGACGTATCACATCCAGAGGCGGAGCGGTGCCGGAGAAATGGCCGCGAAATACGGTGTTGATCGCCGTGTCCAATTCGTCGCCTTCAAGCTGCAGACCCATCTCCGCGGCTTCTCGCGTCAGCAGTATCCAATCCAGGATGGAGAGCGGCTGGTCCGCCGGCCACATCGGCTCATTGAGCGTCTGCCAGTGGATGCGCAGTTGGGTCAGGTGCTCGGTCCTTATCTGTGCCAGCCGGTGGTCCAGATGGCGGATCTTGCCGAACCGGCTGGTGGCCACCAGCTCCCGCATCTGATCAGGTCGGATGAGTTCATGCAGGGCGGAGCCTCCGAGCCAGACGATCAGCAGGAGCGCCATGAAGACCGCGAGGAGTTTCTTGTTGTGCTTGCGAAAGAACTTCATCATGGTGACGTAATTCCTTTGTGGATCGCCACTTGTCGCCGGACGTAGAAACTGGAACAATATAGCGGTCCGCGCCGCAAAAGCAACCCGGATTCTGCTGTCCCGGGGCGCACGGACGGGAAAACCCGTTTGACAGGAATGGGGTTTCGTGCTACACGCCCCGCCCAGCAGATTGGCCGGAGGATCGATGATTCCGGGGCAGTGGACCCATCTGCCCTGACAGTCGATAAAACCGCAAGATCGGACGTCCGATTGGCCGAGAGCGTCCAAGAAACAAGAGTTGGCTGGGTGGCAAAAAAACCACAACATTCTGAAATCAAACTGGTTATCGTCGAGTCCCCGGCGAAGGCCCGGACGATCTCCAAGCATTTGGGGGCCGGTTACCAGGTGGAATCGTCCATCGGACATATCCGCGATTTGCCCTCGACGGCCGCGGAAATCCCTCCCGAGATCAAGTCGGCGCCCTGGGCCCGACTGGGGGTCAACGTCAACGAGAATTTTACCCCGCTGTACATCATCCCCAAGGACAAGCGGGCCCAGGTGGCCAAACTGAAAAAGGCCCTGGGGAGCGCATCGGCCCTGTACCTGGCCACGGACGCCGACCGCGAGGGCGAGGCAATTGCCTGGCATCTGCGGGAGGTGCTTCGACCGAAGGTCGCGGTTCGCCGGATGGTCTTTGATGAGATTACGCGAAGCGCGATCGCCCACGCGATCCAGCACACGCGCGACATCGACGAGCGATTGGTGAACGCACAGGAGGCCAGGCGCATCCTGGACCGCCTTTTCGGCTACGAGGTGTCGCCGATTCTGTGGCGGAAGATCGGCCCGAAGCTCTCGGCCGGGCGCGTGCAATCGGTCGCCACGCGCCTGGTCGTGGAGCGGGAGCGGGCGCGGATGCGGTTCGTCCAGGCCGACTATTGGGACCTGGAAGCGGCGTTGAAGACGCAGGCGAGCGCGTCGGAGACACTGACGGCCCGGCTGGTAGAGCTGGGCGGCCAGCGAGTGGCCAGCGGCAGGGATTTTGACGAGGCGTCGGGCCGCCTGAAAGCCCACGCGGCCGTCGTGCGGATCGACGAGGCGGATGCCCGCGCCCTGGCGGATCGGCTGCGTGCCGCCGTGTTCACGGTGAGCGAGGTTGCGGAGAAGGCGTTCACGAATCGCCCGCCGGCTCCCTTCATCACGTCAACGCTGCAACAGGAAGCGGGCCGGAAACTGCGGTTCGGCGCCCAACGCACGATGCGGCTGGCCCAGGGGCTCTACGAGGGCGGGTACATCACATACATGCGCACCGATTCGACGCATCTGTCGACGCAGGCGCTTCAGGCCGCCCGGGGGCAGATCGCCGAGCTGTACGGGAAGGAGTATCTCCCGGACGCGCCGCGCAAGTACACGCGAAAGGTCAAAAACGCCCAGGAGGCGCACGAGGCGATTCGACCCGCCGGTGAGACGTTTCGCGTGCCCCGAAGCCTGGAGGGCGAACTGGATCCGGATGCCTTTCGCCTCTACGAGCTGATCTGGAAGCGCACGGTGGCCAGCCAGATGAAGGACGCCACGGGAATGAGGAGCACCGTGCGCGTGGCCGCCGACGGCGGTTCGCACGGCGAGGCGGTCTTCAGCGCGTCGGGCAAGGTCATCACGTTTGCCGGCTTCCTGCGGGCGTACGTGGAAGGCTCGGACGACCCCGAGGCTGAGTTGGGCGATCAGGAACGGATTCTGCCGCCGCTGCGGAAAGGGGACCGGCTGGACGCGCTGTCCGTGGAACCGGCGTCTCACTCCACGCAGCCGCCGGCCCGGTATACGGAGGCCAGCCTCATTCAGGAGCTGGAAGAGCGAGGAATCGGGCGTCCGTCGACGTACGCGTCCATCCTGCAGACGATTCAGGATCGCGGCTACGTCTGGCGGCGCGGCACCGCACTGATTCCGACGTTCACCGCCTTTGCCGTGGTGAAACTGCTGGAATCGCATCTGTCGGCGCTGGTGGATTACGACTTCACGGCCCGCATGGAGGCGGACCTGGACGCGATCGCCAGCGGCGAGCGCGAGGCCGGGCCGTGGCTGCACGGTTTCTATTTCGGCGAGCCGAACGGCAACGGAGGCGGGTCGGTTGATCCGACCGACGTGGGCCTCAAGGCCCTGATCGGCTCGGGCGTGGAAGGCATTGATCCGCGACAGGTGTCCGAGACGGTGATCGGATGCACAAAAGGCGGAGAGCCGGTGGTGGTTCGCGTGGGGCGCTATGGGCCGTATGCGCAGGTGGGCAGAATCGACCTTCGCACCAGCATCCCGCCGGACCTGGCTCCCGACGAACTGACGGTCGACAAGGTTCTGGATCTGCTGGATACGTCCGTCAAAGGAGATCACCAGCTCGGCCAGGATCCCCAGACGGGCAAGCCCGTGTACGTGAAGATCGGGCGGTTCGGGCCGTATGTCCAACTGGGTGACCCGGAACTGACGGCCAAAGGCACAGTGAAAAAGGGCAGCCGTCCCCGGATGGCCAGCCTGTGGCCTTCGATGACCGTGGAGGGGATCACGCTCCAAGAGGCTCTGATGCTGCTATCCTTCCCCCGCCAGGTCGGGGCGCACCCGGAAACGGGCGAGATGATCACCGCACAGGACGGGCGCTATGGGCCGTATCTCAAGATGGGCGACGAATCGCGCAGCCTTGAGAGCCACCAGCAGTTGGCCTCCGTAACGCTGGAAGAAGCGGTCGCTCTGTTCAAGCAGCCCAGAAGCGGACGACGCCAGGTTCCCGCGACGGTGGCGGAGCTTGGCAAACATCCGCAGACGGGGGCGGCCATTCAGGTCAGGAGGGGGCGCTTCGGGCCGTATGTCACCGATGGCCAGGTGAACGCCACGCTTCCCAAGGGCACGGATCCGGCGTCCGTCACGCTCCAACAGGCGATCCAATGGATCGAACAGCGCGAGCAGAAAGCCAAAGACCAGGGAAAAGACCTTCGGGCGAAGGCTCGCAAAGCCGACGCACGCTCCTCGCGAACGTCTTCCAGAAAAACGCCCAAAGCCGCGTCGAGTCAGGCGAAGGCCAAGGCCTCCGGGACCGGCGCCAAGGCCCGAAAAACGGGCGTGTCGCAAGCCATCGCCGAGTTGGGCCCGCCGCCACCGGGATATGCCTGGACGCGGACCGGCCGGCCGGTCGTGGAAGACTGGCCGACCGGCTCTCTGGCCTGCCCGAATTGCGGATCGGACATGGCTTTGAAGACGGGTCGATTCGGGCCGTTCTTTGGATGCACCAACTACCCCGCCTGCAAAACGAACGTGAACCTGCGCGGTGAGGCCAAAAAACGGGCGGAAGCGGAAGCCCCGCCCCGCCCCGAGCGGCCCGGACCCATCCCCACCGACATCCAGTGCGGCGCGTGCGGCGAGATGATGGTGATCCGCAAGGGTCGCGGTCGTTCGTTCCTCGGGTGCAGCGCCTATCCCCGGTGTCGCGCCACGCAGCCGCTCCCGCCGGAACAGGAAACGACGGCGACAGGCACGTCGTGACTCCGGGTCCGGCTCCGGTTTTTCCCCCGGCGCAGTCGGTTTTCCGCGTCGCCACGCGCCTGGAATTCGCCGTCTTCGCGCGATCCCGGATCAGTATCGATAATGATCCGGCTTGTACGGCCCCTCGATCGGCACCCCGATATACGCCGCCTGTTTGGGCGTCAGCACCGTCAGACTCGCGCCGAGCTTCCGGAGGTGCAGACGCGCGACCTTTTCATCCAGCCGCTTCGGCAGCGTATAGACCTGCCGGGCGTACTTGTCGTTCGCCCGGTTTTCCCACAGATCCATCTGCGCGATCACCTGGTTCGTGAAGCTGGCGCTCATCACGAAGCTCGGATGCCCGGTCGCGCAGCCGAGATTCACCAATCGCCCCTCGGCGAGAATCGTCACCACCTTGCCGTTCGGCCAGCGCACCTGGTCCACCTGCGGCTTGACCCGGATTCGCTCCAGGGCGGGATCGTCCAGGAGAGCGTCCACCTGGATTTCGCTGTCAAAGTGCCCGATGTTGCAGATGATCGCCTGGTCTTTCATCCGCTCCATGTGCGCCCGCGTAATCACGTCCACATTGCCCGTCGACGTCACGAAGATGTCGCCGTACTCGCACGCCTCCTCCATCGTGACGACCGGATAGCCTTCCATGCAGGCCTGCAGCGCGTTGATCGGGTCAATTTCCGTGACGAACACGCGCCCGCCCAGCCCCCGGAACGCCTGCACGCAGCCCTTGCCCACGTCCCCGTAGCCGCAGACCACGCAGTTTTTGCCCGCGATCATGACATCCGTCGCGCGCTTGATGCCGTCCATCAGGCTTTCGCGACAGCCGTAGAGGTTGTCGAACTTGCTTTTGGTCACGGAGTCATTCACGTTGATCGCGGAGAAGAGCAATTCGCCCGACTTCGCCATGTGGTAAAGCCGATGCACGCCCGTCGTCGTCTCCTCGCTGACGCCCACAATGCCCGTCGCCACGCGGTGCCAGCGCTGCGGATCCTTCTTCAGCTCCTCGATGAGCAGGGCATCAATGACCGCGATCTCCTTGTTCTCCGTGCTCGCCCGGGGCATCTTACCCGTGCGGGCGTACTCATCCTCGAACCGGTATCCGCGATGCACGAGCAGCGTGGCATCGCCGCCGTCGTCCACGATCAGCGTCGGTCCCGCGCCGTCGGGGAAGCTCAGCGCCTGGTTCGTGCACCACCAGTATTCCTCCAGCGTTTCTCCTTTCCACGCGAACACCGGCACGCCGGCCCGGGCAATGGCGGCCGCCGCGTGATCCTGCGTGGAAAAAATGTTGCAGCTCGCCCAGCGCACGTCCGCGCCCAGCTTCACCAGCGTTTCGATCAGGACCGCCGTCTGAATCGTCATATGCAGCGAGCCCGTGATCCGGGCGCCCGCCAGCGGCCGCGCCGCGCCGTACTCTTCCCGCACCGCCATGAGGCCGGGCATCTCCGACTCGGCGATCTCGATCTCCTTCCGGCCAAACTCCGCCAGGGACAAATCGGCCACCCTATAGTCTTCCGTCTTCAGCCCGGGGGCTGTCACGACCATGGTCTTTACTCCCTTGTTCAGAAAAAACCTTGCGTCGGACGTTCGTCGCCCGGCGCACTGCCCGTCATATGTTCACGGCCCGCGCCGATCAAGCAACCGGGCGGGCAATATTGCGTCAACCCTCGTCGGACCGGGTGGCGGTCATCACGTAGAGGTCTGGGGCTTCCACGGCCGTCTTGCCTGCCGGCTCGGCCGTAGCCAGCGGCCGCCACCGGATGTCCGTAAATCCGGCAGCCGCCAGCCCGACCCGCAGATCGTCGGGCGCCAGACCCCACCATCGGTCCTGCATGCGATCGTGAAACTCCCGCAATTCGTGCGGCTGGTGCTCCACAATCAGCACCTTTCCGCCCGGCCGAACGACACGGGCAGTCTCCCGAAGCGCATCGTCCGGGGACACCACATGGTGCAGCACCAGCACCGCGATGGCCAGATCCACACTGCCGTCGTCCAGAGGCAACCCGGACAGATCTCCCTGCCGAAACTGCACGTTGGCCGCCTGGGCGACCTGTGGCCGGGAGCGGGCCACGTCCAGCATGGTCGCCACCGGATCAATGGCGATCACCCGCCGAAAACACCCGGCCAACACCGGCAGCAGGTACCCGGTGCCCGTGCCGATGTCGGCTACCGTCCAATCAGCCGGCAGCAGCGCGAGCAGGGCTTCCAGGTGGAATCGCTCGCCAAAACACTCGATCCGCATCTGGTCCCACCGCTGGCCCACACTCTCGAAAAAGCCCAGCGATCGATTGGCCCGTCGATGTAGCACTTCGTCCAGTTTTCGTGCTACCCTCTTCGCCATCGGCTGCTGCCCTGCCCATTCGACAATCCGGGCGTGCAGGCCGTCCGCCGCGCCGTTGGCCGCCGGCACGATGGCCGAACTGAGGATAGTGGTCCCATCCCGCCGCTCCCTGACCAATTCCGCCTCCCGCAGTACGCGGAGATGTCGAGAGATGGTCGATTGCGGTTGCCCGAGCACTTCGACGAGTTCAGAGACGCTAAGCTCATTCTGCAAAAGCACTTGCAGGAGTGCCCGCCTTGTGCGGTCCGCCATCGCTTTGAAAACATGGTCGCAGGTCACGTTGGGCCACCAATCAATCCGTTAATCCGGATGATCGGATATATCGGCGGTTTGTCAAGGGCACCTGATGGGCAATTCGCAGAAAGGCGCACCAAGGCGAAGCGAGGGTTCCAGTCTGGGGGAATCGGCCGCGGCTCAGAGAACCACGAACCGCCTCTGCCTGGCCGACTGGGGCACGCCGCCGGCCTCCGGATCAGTTGACCAGCTTGGGAAGGGTCTGCTGGAGGTTGACTGGATCCCCATCGAGAAGGTCGGCCAGCCAGACGCCATGCAGCTCTTGCCGTTGGGGCCAAGATTCCAGGTCACGCTGGAGGCGTTTGCCCACGAGTCTGCGATTGAGGTTGGCGGGGTTCTGCGCTTCGCGCTGGGCTGCCCAATCCAGCGTACGCTGCACGTTTGCCGGATTGTGCGACTCGCGTGCTTCGACCAGCGCGAGGGTCTGGCGAATTCGCTCAATCCGGCCAGCAGACCGCTCCTGAACGGCCGGGTTCGAGCAGCCGGCCAGTCCCCAAACCAGGGCACACAGTCCCAACGCCACGAGGTGTCTGCCGGATCGTTTCATCGGCTGCATCATACCGCCTCTGATACCCGCTTCCAGCCCGGGTGGATGCGGTTTGCAGGGCGGTTCGGTTGTCGGAATGCCGGACGGGCGGTATAGTGCCCCGTTGTCGCACCGGCCGGCCTGCGGCTGCGTTCCGCTCCGGCGGGCAGGGTGCATGGTGAGCGTAGCTCAGTTGGTTAGAGCGCCTGGTTGTGGTCCAGGAGGGCGGGGGTTCGAGTCCCCTCGTTCACCCGTTTACTCACAGGGTCTGCATCGCCGGGCATGGTAGCGCAACACGTTGCACCGCAATGAATTGTATCCGTCGCGTCGACCGCGTTCTCATCGTCCGATTTCGTGAGATTCAACGCGGTTCGTCGCCGTTCCCCGGATTTCAGTACAACACCAGGTACAACGCTTTTGGGGTGTGATTTCCCCTCGTCATAGGTGCCCGTGGCGCGGAGGATATTCGCCTCGTTCGTGGGGGCAGAATCGGTCGGGGTGGGCAGACTCGCGACCGCGCCGAACAGGTCAAGGACGTGGGGATCGGTGTAGACCTGCATGGTCAGCCGGAGGTCCGTATGCCGGGCAAGCTGCTGCGCCACGCGCGGATGCACGCCCGCTTGACTCAGCCAGGTGATAAACGTCACCCGCAAGCAATGCCGATCCAGCGTTCGGCCCTGGGCGTCGGCCTTCACGTCGATGCCCGCTCTGGCGCAGTCCGTCCGAAATGACAGCCGCGTCGGCGTGGTTTTGAACACCCGATCCGATGATCCGGCGAACGGGGGCTTGGCGTTGCGGAGCTTGTCCGCAAGAGCGGGTTGCAGCGGGATGGAGTCGCCGCGCTTCGCCTTCGTGGTCGATGCTCTCAGCAGAATGACCGGCCGCTCGCCGTCGACGTGAACATCACCCCAATGCAGCGCCTTCATTTCGCCGACGCGGAGCCCCGTCAACATTGCGGTTTCGTACCAGAGCGCCCGGGGTCCGGCCGCGGCCAGCAGTCGGGACGCCTGCTCCGGGGTCAACGCTCGCCGTTGCTTGCGAACATCGCCGTTCGTATCGACGGAGGGCAGGTCCACCACGGGGTTCGCTTTCAGCAGCTTGGCAACCTTGACCAGATACGTGCCGAAGGCGCTCGCCACGGCTTTGTAGTGCCCGATGGTTCGGGGAGAGCGCCCACGGTCCGCGAGCACGCCCAGCGCCTTTGATACGTTCGCGCTTGTGAAGTCGCTCAGCCGCTCGATGCTACCAAACTTCACGAGTGACTTGAGCCGGTTCAAGCTCTTCCGCACGTGAAGGCGGGACCGCCGCAGACTCCGAAGATGTTGGATGTAGCTTGCTACCACGCTGCGGATCGGGCGGCCGGCGTTCTCGATTTCGTGGTCGATCAGCCCGACGGCCTCGCGCTCCAGTCGGTTGACCAGTCGCCGGAGTTCGGCCTGAGCAACTTCCTTGTCCGTGATCCCTTCGCCGTTCGGAAGCGTGAGAGCCTCACGCCGTTCCTCGCCGTCTGCCCCGACATAGGACGCCCAGTAGAAGCGTGCGCGTCGACGGCGCTTTCGGCCATCCTTCGCTTTGCGCACCACCACGGGCTTGTAGACGAATGCCATTTTGTTCACCTGTTCTTTCCATTCAATCGCTTTTGGGGCCTCAGTTCAAGGGCCAGGACCGCGCAAACTTTGTCGGTGGAGTCGAGGCTCAGACTGACGCGCCCGCTCACGAATCTGCTGAGCATACTCTGCGAAACGCCTGTCAGCTTCGCAAGCCGATACCGCGTGATCGGCGCGGCCTCGATTGCCTCGCGGAGTTGATCCGACAACGGAGGGTGCTTCAGGAAGTCACCGAGCGCCGCCCGTCGATCCGGGGGCAGGTCCGCGACGATCTTCGCGAGTTCCTGCATCGCGGGATGATCCGCGATCCGGCCCTTCGGATGTTTCGCTTTCGTCTTGCGTCGTTTCACGCCGCTGCCCTTTCGAGCACGCTTGCGACCGCCTGATGCGTCCATCGCCGATTGCCCTTCTTCGTCGTGATCTTGCGTCCGGTCAGTTCACCCGCGATCGCGCGGAGGCTCCACCCGTCGGCCCGCAGGTCTTGCATGAGGCGGATTGCGGCTTGCTCGCTCTCGACGGGCGTCAACGTCACTCCATCCGATTCGAGCGCCCATCCGAAGGGGATTTCGCCCGTCCGCTGACCCTGCGATCGCATGTGAGCAAGCGCCGCCGTGGTTCGTTCGCTGACAAGGTCACGTTCAAACTCGCTGAGCACGCTCAGCAACCGAAAGACCATCTTGCCCGTAGCGCCCGTGCTGTCGATCCGCTCCGTCAGACTGACCAAGTCAGCATCGGCCTTGTGGAGCCGATCAGCGATCGCGATTGCATCCCGCGTGCTCCGGGCAAGTCGGCTGAGCGAGTAGACCACGAGCACGCCCCGTGTCTTGCAGACTTCGTCCAGGGCAGCTTGCAGCCCCGGTCGATTGTCTGCCCTTCCGCCGCTCCGTCCTTCGTCCACGTGGATGCTCACCACTTCGTACGCCCCGGTATCAGCCCATGCCCGTATCTTCGCCTGCTGGGTGGCCAGACTGACGCCATCCTCTGCTTGCATTGTGGTGCTGACGCGGACGTACCCGACCGCCCGCCGTGTTCCTTCCGCCTCTGGTGCTCGCTTTCTTCGTCGCATCGGTTTGTCCTCCCTGTGTTGCCCTCGCATGTTCACAATCCGGATGGTCCGGACGCCCCTATTGTACCCGATGCTTTCTCCGTAGGCAAGCATATTGTCTATCACCGTCCGGCGGTGGACGCGGACGGACCCTAACATTCGGCCGGGGCGGGGCTCCGCACGTACACCCCGACCACTCCGGCCGCCCGCTTCGCCTCCCACTCGGCCAGCCGTTCGGCGTCCCACTCGGCCAACGCCTTGACGACGTGCTCATGGCCGCCGGCCGCCCACAGAACCGTCGGGGCAAAGATCGGCACCGATTCGGCCAGGGCAGCCACGACCGCCGCCCGGTTGGCCCGGAGCCGGTCCCGCAGGTCCGGGGGCAGCCGGTCCACGTGGAGCACGTGGACTTCCCCGCCGACGGCCCGCAGATCGGCCCCGACCCGCCGCACCGCCGCCAGGATGGAATCGGTCGTGGTCATAAAATCTCCCAGCCGTCTGCGGTGAACCGCCGGCCGTCGGCGTTGACAGAACCCGCGCTTTTTGGAGTGTTGACAGCGCTGACGTTGACAGAACCCTCATTTTCGACCCCGCCTACGGGGGTTGTGTCAACTGTCAACGCGTCAACGGGCGTTTGCGCGGCGGCATTGTTGGTGAGCCGAAAACGCCTGGCCGGATGCCCGCCACGTGGCCCGGGGGGCTCCATCTCCCACGCCCCAAGGCCAGCCTCGGCCAACTCGTTCAGGGCTCCTTCGGCTTCGTCGGAAGTGGCGTACGCCCGGCAGCACCGCATCAGGTCGCGAGGGGTCACTACCCCGCCCTTGCGTTCGATCAGCTCTACCAGCCGCCGGGCAACCCGGTTTCCTTCCCCCTCGGCCAACAGCCCGTAGACCCGCTGGGCCTCCCATTTGAACCACTCCGTAATCCGGATCGCCCGGCCCATGCAGTCGGCGTCGATGGCCCCCACCGATCCGCCGCGCTCCACCAGCCGGATGCAGGCCAGCACCAGCGCGAACCGGATGCAGGCTCCCTTCAATTTGGAAAAGGCCGCGGCCAGGTCTTCGTTCTCCACGTCGGCCAGCTCTGCCATGTGCGTATCGTGCCAGTGTACCCACGCGGGCTTGGCCTCTGGGGAGATTGTCAACGTACGTGGTCGCGGATCGCCGGAAAAGTCCTCGGATGGGGTGATTGCCAGGAGCCCGTCCACTACTCGCTGCCATCGTTCGGCCAGGTGCTCTGAGAGCCCTGCCTCCGTCCAGCGGATCGGCTTCGCGGGAGGGTATGTCAGCAGCACGCGGGCCAGCAATCCGGCTTCGCGCTCTTCGCCGCCGAACACCCGGGCCAGCGTTCCCGGTTGAATGCAGCCAAGAACGCTTACCGCCGCCCGTTCTACAAACAGGGTTCCATCTTGCGATTTCCGATCTACTGTGAGCGGGCTTGCATCGTGCATCGAAAGCCACGCCGGCCGATCCGAACCACGCCCGCCGGCCGCGTACCGATCGAATGCGCCCACCCACCCGGCCAGCTCGTCGCGCACCACCAGCAGCCCCAAGGGGTTCTGAGATAGCACGCATCCCAACTTTTCCGTCGTGATATCGCTCACGACCACACGCTCTTCCCGCGGTGGTTCCGGTGGAAGTGGTGGGTCCGTCGGCGGGCCTGATTTCTGCGCGGACTTCCACGCGGCCAGGTCCACCGCGTACCGTTGCTGCGCTATGGCGTAGTCTCTCGTCGCCTCGCTAAATGCCGCCCGCTTGCTTTTGTACGCTTCCACCACCGGCCGCGTAACGAGCTTCAGCACCGCAGACTTGATGGTGCCGGATCGCCCGATGCACGCGCCCCAGAGGACCGACGGTTCGGTCCACCCGTGTTTCACCTGAACCGCCACGCGGTTTCCAATGCAGCCGGCAGCCGTCACCAGCACCCCGACCGCCGCGTAGGCCGGGTCTGTAGATGTCGCCGTCGCAACCGCGGCCACGTACTCGCGAACGCCGGGGGGAAGCGCGTCCAGGGGGAAGGCTTTGTAGGGTTGAACACCTTCGGCGTGCAGACCGTTGACGCGTTGACAGTTGACAGAACCCTGTGTCTTGGCCCCGCCAGTGGGGGTAGTGTCAACGCGGGGTCCGCTTGCGCCCTGAACTGCGGTAGGTTCTGTCGGCGCGGGCTTCCCGGCCAGGAAGGCTTCCAGGGCGCGGGTCTGCGCGAGAATCTCCGGGTCTTTGGCCGGATCAAACATTTGCCCCCCCCCTCCGGAGCCGCATTGCCTCAGCCTCGAGCGCCGCAACGCGCCGCATCAGTTCCCGAACAACCGGATCGGGGTGCCACATCCTGCGGAATCTCCGGTCCTGCGTCACTCGGTGAAGGTGCGGGCAGCACCTGCGCCAGACAAAACTGGGGTCGCGGGCGAGTTGCTCCGAGAAAGGATGTGTGCTACACTGTTGTGGTGACATAACTTTCGCGGGCGCGTTCCTTCGCCGGTCGCGCCCGCCTCCAT
>JBPOIK010000219.1:0-3509 GCA_052034525.1 Planctomycetota bacterium | reverse complement strand
CTCCGAAGCTGAAGGAGCCGCTTTGCAGATCATTGCGGGTACCCAGCAGCGTGGGTCCGGGTGAGGAATCCCAGGTCTGATTGGAATCAGTGAATTGGTAATAATAGCCCTTCAAGCCCTGGATGCGGGCTTGGCCGTTTTGAACCACCTGGTGGAGAGTCCAGTTTTCCACCGGAATGGCGACCCCTAGTGCGTCCACCTCGGCATAGGCGCGAGCGAAAAGCTCATGGCCGACCCGTTGCCACTGTACTTTGGGTGTCACAGCGAACACTTGGACCCCGGCCGTATTGTTGTTCAAATCCCGTTCGAAGTCATGGGCAGCCGGATTTCGACTGCTAGAACCCGCGAAAAGTAAATCGCCGGTTTTCTTGACAGAAAGCTCGGCCGAGGAACCTCCAGTGTTTTCATAGTGGAAAAATTCCAACGGATACAGTCCCGGCTGGGTAATACGTACATAGCCGACATTGGCTGTGTCGCTGGGATGGCCCCGGCCGCCCGAATAGACGCTCACCACTTGGTTGCCTACGCGGAGACGGAAGCCGTCGTCGGTGCCAACGGCAAAGGCATAATCGCCTGCTTCGGCAAAGTAGATCGCTCCACTCGCTCGAGTGACGAAATTATTATCATCGCCGGAAGTATCGTGCGGCCAAGAAAGGGTATCGGAAAAACTACCCTGGCTCCCGTTCTGAGGATCGTAGTAGTCGATCGTACCGGACTTGGTCGTGATGGTGGGACTGTTGGCCGAGGCATAGAAGATGGCATCGTGGATCGAGGCGGAGTCAGCGCCCCGGTTGAAGATGCTCACGCGCAACCCGTCGGCTTGGACGGGATCGACCGGGCCAGTGTAAAAGGCTGGTCCGGCCGGATTCGGCCCCCAATTGGCCGCTGCGGGCATGGCATCGGGCCGCTGATAAATGGGAAACTCGGTGTCGGTACCTAAGATTTGGAAGTCGGTCGCATTCCAGGTGCTTAAAAGACCCGGAGCCGAGCTGACCTCCAAGCCCGCACCGCTGGAGCGATTCCGATAAAGGATATCAATGGCATAATACCCTACCTGGGGAAAGGTGAATGGGACTAAGATCGGAGTAGTGCCCGTTCCGGTATTGATAGATGTGCCACCGATGCGGAACTCCCAGCCGTCATCGGCCGAAAACGCAAAGGTCCGCTGATAATTCTCTGTGGGGGCGTAAATGTAGCCGGCCAAACGAATCGCATAGTCTTCAGGACTTGCCGCAGCAGAATGTTGGTCGCCTGCCAACACTCCGACCGAGTTGGAATAATTGCCCGCAAGATCGATATCGGCCCGAGAGACAACCAGAACCTGAGAAGCCGAATGATCGAAATCGCCCGGCTTGCGGGTCAGTGCAGCGTCCACCTGGCTCATATTGTCCAGATTGCTGTTGACCCGGACAATGTGCGTACTGAACCCAGGTTGAGGATCGGCCAACGAGGAAAGCGGGGTGAGAGATGCAGCAGGAATCGCCCGCAAAAAGAAATTCGATCCAACCGCTGTGTCGTAAAAACGGACCTCGTCGATGGCCGTGCCCGCTGGGGCGGCCCAGGAACCTAAAATCAAGTCCCGGGTCAGGTCGGTAACATCGGTCGCTTCGCCGGTCAAAGTTCGGGTGGCTGTGGTACCATAATTGGTGTAATGGGTAATCAATTGGGTAGCGCCGTTGAAACTGACGGCCGTATGATTCCATTGGCCAATGCCTAAATATTGGCCGCTCCCGCTTCCCACGACTTGGTTCCCGGCGTCAGCAGTATCGAAACGGGTCCGAGCATTTTCGTTTGGATCGATATCCAACTGCCAACCTTTTCCGCTCTCCATGCGACTGATATAGGAAGGATAGCTTGTCTGATCGGCCCCAATACGGAAGAAGACCTCGATCGTAAAACTGGAGGCGTTTAAAAGGGGGTTAAGGGGGTCATAAGGAACAGTTACGGACCGATCCGATCCGCCCATATCCAGCGAAGCCGTGTTCGTATAAACGTTTCCAGTGAGGGGATCGTAGATATACGCACCTGGTAATAGTCCACTATAGAGGGCCGAACTACCTGGGGTTCCGTCCAATGTGCCAGGATTCGCCGCGTTGGGGACCGGCGAAGGGATCGATCCGCCGGGAGTACCCTCGAACCGCCACCATCCGATGACTGCTGCCGAGACGGGCAAGGTCCAGATGCCAAGCAGCAGTGCCAGCAGGCTTCTGGCCAAGGGCGATTTTTGTGCGCCCCTCCAAGCCCCTTTGCCACAGAATTGTTTGTAAACCTGAACGAAGCTTTGCATGACACGTCTCCTTGCAATCGTGGGGAGTGCGTTTTTGGGTTTATGTTGTGGGTATTGGGAAAGGACTTTTTTTTGCCTTTAGAAGTTCTCTAACAGAAAAACGCTCTATAGATTGCTTTGGCCTGGAAGGTAGGATATTCGCCCGAAGGCCTGAGCAACGCTCGTCGAGAGGTTCGGTGAGGCCCACGCTCATCCCATCGGGCCGCTCTGGCGCGATGGAGCTTTTGACAAATATCCTCCTTACAGACATGGGAAACTCTACTTTCTATGATAAATAGAACGATAGGGGTGTCAAGCATTTGGCAGGAAATTATAAGACGTGTATTAGCTCTTTAGGGGGGCATAAAATAGCCTTGAAAAAAGGTTCCCCAACCGGACCCGAAGGAGGCAAGCGACTTGCACACGGAGATAGGATGCTTCCGGGGAAACGGGCCAGGCTGCTTGTCCACGGATCGAACCGGGGAGTAGAATGCCCTAAATGCCCTGATATAAGGCCCAAAATTGAATCATTCACAACCTGCGGGCCAGTAGTGTAAAGAAAAGGGGAAAGTGGACGGACTGGAGTAGGTAAAGGGCGCAAGGCGGAAGACAATAGGGAATGGGCAGTAGAGAGTGGCCGGAGGGCCGAAGGAGGAGGGCGGTGAGTCATTCTGTAAGCGTTCACGGAGGAGAGTATTCACCACTCCAGACACAGAGGACACAGAGAAACTAGCGAGATGAAAACGAAAAATAGACACGCCCGGGACGAAATGGATGACCCGTTGCGTAGGGACGAAATAGCGTTTTCCTTTTTCCTTGTCCCAGCAAACCGTGAACGGTTACGTCATTCTTTCTTCGATAACGCAGATGGCACAGAAGGCGTGCAATGAACCATATCCCACAAAAAATGCGAAGTATTTCGATTCCCAGAAAAAATGGCAAGACTACCTGCTTGGAATGGGGCCATATCCCACAAAAAATGAGAGGGAAAAACCACGTGAGTAGGGTGGCCAACACAAAACAACCGAATCGTTGGAATACGGGGTGGGTGTGGATCGGGATGATGCTGGTTTTTTGTGGCGAGTGGTTGATTTTGCGCCCGGTGCAGGCAAAAGAGTCCCCACTGGTCCTAGGGTCCACCGCCGCAGGGAGGGCCGTGGCACAGTATGCCCCGGCGTCAGAGAATCCTCATTCTGGAGAGCTTCTAGCAGAGGCTCAGGAAGGCCCGCACGCTGGCCCTCTC
>JBPOIK010000073.1:0-8333 GCA_052034525.1 Planctomycetota bacterium | reverse complement strand
GACGTCACCGAGGATGTACTCACGATCCAGGCAATGACGGACGGCTATTGGGCGGCCGAGGCCGTTCACTACGCCGTGAGCGAGCAATACACAATCCGGTCCGTCATCGAGCTGCTTTGTGAGCTCTACGGAGATCTGCCGGCCATTGATTTCGGGCCCCTCTCGCTACGTGCGGTCAGGAACCAGATGGTGTCGGGCGACCCGGAACGTCAACCTCCGCGTAAGCCGTGGAACCGCGCAACGGTCAACCGCCAGGTTCAGCGGATCCGATCGATATTCCGGTGGGCCGTTGGTCAGCAGCTTCTACCGCCGTACGTCCTGGACGCCTTGAAAGCCGTCGAACCCCTCCGGGCCGGTCGAACCACTGCGGCGGAATCCGACCCGATCTGCCCGGTGGACCCTGCACACGTTCAGGCCGTCTTGCCGTTCCTGAGTGATCCGGTCGCAGCCATGGTACGGCTCCAGACGCTGACGGGCATGCGGCCCGGTGAAGTGTGCGCCTTGCGGATCTCCGCGTTGGACATGAGCGACGAGAGCGTGTGGGTGTACCGGCCGACGAGACACAAGACAGCCCATCGTGGAAAGAAGCGCGTGATCTATCTCGGCCCGCAGGCCATCGCAATCCTCCGGCCTTACGTCTCGAGCCGACAAATCAGTAAGGCGTGCTTTTCACCCTCGGAAGCGGAGGCTGCCAGGCGGCGGGCGCGACACGAGGACCGCGTCACGCCGCTGAGGTATGGCAACCGACCCGGCACCAATCGGACAGCTCATCCCAAACGGGCTCCCGGCGATCACTACACCGTCGATTCCTATCGCCGGGCGATTCAACGTGCTTGCGACGCGGCAGACCGGGCAAAGCGTAAGGAATATGAGGCCACGACAGGTCAGGTCGCACCCCCGGATATACGGTTCGTGCCGCGATGGCATCCCCACCAGTTGAGGCATACGTACGCGACCCGGGTACGTGCCCGGTTCGGGCTCGAGGCCGCCCAGATTCTCCTGGGCCATTCTTCGGCTCTGGTCACGGACGCGGTTTACGCCGAACGCGACATGGCCAAAGCACAAAAAATCGCCCAGCAGATCGGTTGAGGGCTTGCATTCGAAGGGACCAAACATTACCCTAACGCATGATCGGCGAAGCCGATCCCCGCCAGGCTGAACCGCGGAGGGGCAGGGAATCGCTATCCCATGGATGGGGGACTGCGGTCGATGACACTTCCACTCGCCATGAACCGAGACTTCGGATCGGATGACCGTGACTGTGGGGCTCGAACACCGTGTGGGCCGGACCGGCCGCAGAATGGGACGAACAGTCGCGGGAGCGGCGCGGGCGCGATCCTGCCCACGCTCGTACCCACCGACTACGTGCAGCTTGCAGACGTGGCGGGCATTCCAGTCCCGTTACCCCGCGTGACGCTGCGTCGCCTGCTCGCCGACGGCAGGGACGTCGTGCAATTGACCATTCCCCTGGTCGGAATGACCCTGGCCGATCTGGACGCACTGCCGGGCCAAGCCTGCGTGAAGATAGGCCAGGACGATTCGCCAGTGCCGTGTTCCGTCACCGGCCTGACAATCGCGGAAGCCTCCGCACGCCTGAAGTCCGCGCTGAACGAGCTCAGCCTGCCGGGTGAGGAGATCGGCCTGAACGCCGCGAGGTGCCGGGTACGGCGGGCGTGCGAGCGTGGGGAACTCATGACGATGGGCTCCGGAGGTCTAGCGGGTGTGGGCGAACGTGACGGGAGACGACGCCAGGACGCGCCGGAACCAGGCGTGGCAAGCGGCGGTGCGCAAGGTTGGCAAACCCGAGGCTCAGTTTTCGATGTCCGACTGGGCCCAAGTCGCCAGCGAGGCCTCGTTGCCGTTTTGAGGGAGTGAACCATGCCGCCGGGACGTCCGAGACAACTCAAGCTCTCACAGATCCGCGTGGAGCCTGACATTCAGGCCCGCGTCCGGGTCGACGACCAGGTGGTTGCCGACTACGCGGAGGCGATGGAACGCGGCGACAGGCTGCCCGCGGTTGTCGTCTTCGTCGATCGATCCGGCGTGCACTGGCTGGCCGACGGGTTCCACCGCGTGGCCGCTTGTCGGCGTCTGGGCCGGCCGGTCGTGCCGGTTCAGGTCCAGAACGGCACCCGGATCGACGCCGCCTGGTATGCCCTGGGTGCCAACCGGGGCAACGGTCTGCGGACGACCAACGCGGACAAGGAGCGGGCGGTCAAGCTGGCCTTGCAAATGCGGCCGCAGGCGAGCGATCGAGCGATCGCGGCGCACGTCGGGGTCAGTGATAAGACGGTCGCGAAGCATCGATCCGAAGTGTCTCAGAATCGGTCAGGTGCGGAAATTCCGCACCTGAATCGTCGCGAAGGTCGTGATGGCAAGACCTATTCGGCCGCGACAAGTCGTTCGTCTACCGATAGTTGCGCCGACGACCCGCCGCCGTCGCTGGACGACGATGATCCGCCGCCGGCGGTTGAATTTCCCTCCAACTCGCCCGCGGCCGGCGCCATCCCAACGGCCGCGGGCGACCCTCCTCCGCCTCCGGAGACGGACCGGGTAGGGACTCCGATCCCGAACGACCGGATCGCCGAGGCGTTCCGTCGGGACCACGAGCTTCTCGAGTGGTGCATCGCGGTGGGCCGGATCAAGGCGGCGGTTCTGCAGTCCATTGAGCGGCAGGATCCGTTGTACGCGGATCTGGTCGGCACCCAGGTGCAATGCGACTGCGACAATCTGCGGCGGGCCATCCATTACGCCCGGCCATACGCGGTGTGCCCTTACTGCGGGGGCGAAGGCTGCCGGGGTTGTCACAACCGCGGCTGGTGCAACCGGATCACCTACAAAAGCGCGCCACGCGAGTTGAAACGGTGACCGATGCGATTGCGACCCTATCAGACTCAGGCCATCGAGCAGACCTTTGCCGCCTGGCAGGAAGCGCGATCCCTGCTCGGGGTGGCCGCGACCGGCACCGGGAAGACCGTCATCGCCGCTTCCGTGATCGCCAGACACCCGGGTCGGACGATGGTGGTTGCGCACCGCGAGGAGTTGATCTTCCAGGCCGCGGACCGGATCCAGAAGGTCACGGGTCTGGAGCCGGACATCGAGATGGCCGAAATGCGGGCGGCGGAGTTCTCGCTGACGGGCAAGGCCCGGGTGGTCATCAGCACCATCCAGACCCAGGTCGCCGGGAGCAACGGTGGCCGGATGACCCGCTTCGATCCGAGTGAGTTCTCGCTGCTCGTGATCGACGAGGCCCATCATGCCGTGGCGAAGACCTATCGTCGCGTCATTGATCATTACCGCACGAACCCGGATCTCCAGGTGCTGGGTGTGACCGCTACGCCCGACCGGGCGGACGAGGAGGCCCTTGGTCGGGTTTTTGAGGCGGTCGCCTGGGAGTTCGACATCCGGTTCGGCATTACAGATGGCTGGCTCGTGCCCATCCGGCAGCGCATGGTGCAGGCGGACGGGCTCGATTTGAGCCAGGTCCGCACCACGGCTGGCGATCTCAACGGCGCCGACCTGGCCCGGGTCATGGAATACGAGGTTCCGCTGCATGAAATCGTTGGGCCGACCATTGAACTGGCCGGCAATCGCAAAACCCTGATCTTCGCGGCGTCCCTGGCGCATGCGGACCGGATCTGCGAGATTTTGAATCGGCACCGGGCCGACTCCGCCCGATGGGTGCATGGAGGCACCCCGAAGGCGGAGCGTCGTCAGTTGTTTCGGGATTACGCCCGGGGCGAGTTCCAGTACCTGGTCAACGTCGGCGTGGCGACGGAGGGTTTTGATGATCCGGGTGTAGCCGTCGTGGTGATGGCCCGGCCGACCAAAAGCCGGGCGTTGTACACCCAGATGATTGGTCGCGGTATCCGGCCGCTGGCCGGCATCGTCGACCATGCGGATCTGTGGGACAGTGCCGAGCGGCGCTGCCGGGCGATCGGGGACAGCGACAAACCCTTTGTCGAGATCATCGATTTCGTGGGCAACGCCGGCCGGCACCGCCTGATTACCACCGCGGACATCCTGGGCGGCAACGTCAGCGACGAGGTGATCGAGAAGGCCCGGGCCAGACTGCGTCGGGAAGGCGGCGGTGATGCCATGCAGGCCCTGGCCTCGGCAGAAAGCGAGATTCAGGCCGAGCGCGAGCGGGCCCGCCAGGCGGAGGCCGCCCGGCGTGCCAAGCTGACGGCGAAGGTGCGCTTCCGGATGCAGGTGATTGACCTATTTGACGTGTTCGGGCTGACGCCGTGGCGGGAACGCGGTTGGGAAAAGGGCCGTCAGCCCAGCCAGAAGATGGTGGACCTGCTCGAGCAACAGGGCATCCGAACCCGCGGCCTGACCTTCGCCCGAGCCCGGCAGTTGATCCAGGAGATCACGAGCCGATGGGACTCCGACCGCTGCTCGTTCAAGCAGGCGAGGATCCTGGCCAGCCGCGGGCTGCCCACCAATGTAACCCGCGAACGGGCCAGGGAGCTGATCGACGCCATCGCGACGAAAGAAGGTTGGCAATCGCGCAAGAAGAAAGCGCCGGCGCATGCGGAGACAGCCGTGTACCCGTATTGAGCGGAGGAGGTCATGAAAACGGTAGAAATCGAGTGCGCCATGAGGTTCAAGACGGTCGACGATTGCGAGCGTATCGTCGTCGAACGATCTTCAGGCATAGATGACGTGCCTGCGTGGTTCGGTAGGACCATTGCCGATGCGCTGGTGGCAATGGGCCGTCAGGACACAGACGTCATCGTCGCGTATCTGGCTGAGTGGATTGCTGAAAACGATCGCGAGCTCGGTATTCGTAAGGATGCCATCTACGGCAAACACGTGCTCGCGATGTTCGAGGCCGCCAGCTCGGTATGCGCCATGTATCGACAGACGCTTTCGGGCAGGTAGCCGCATGTACAGGTGGACCGAAGCGGCACGGCAAACACGTCCCATCGAGCGGCACCCGCCCGTTCGCTGGGTTCGGTGCTCCAGAACCCGCCGCTGTCCGATCTGCGGTCGGCCGGACTGGTGTTCCGTCGCGGAGGATGGATCGATCGCCTGCTGCATGCGGCTTGAGCACGGGTCGGTCTGCCGAAAGGATCTGGGGCACGGTATCGGATACATCCACCGAATTCACGAACCTCTCGACTGGCCGCCACCCCGACCATTGCCGCCACCAGCCATACTGCAACCCGAACGCCGGTTCATGCTGGACTATGATGCCATCCTGGCCCGCTGGCGGCAGGCCACGCCGCCACAGGCACTGGAGGATTTTGCCCGCACACTCGGCGTGCACGTGAACGCCCTGCTCGAACTGGATGTCACCTGGTGTGCCGAGAAAAGCGCCTGGGCGTTCCCCATGCACAATGAGCGACGCCAGGTCGTGGGCATTCGGTTGAGGGCCGAGACGCGTAAATTCGCACTGTCGGGCAGCAAGGCGGGAGTTTTCATTCCTTCCGGCCTGGATAGCCGCTCGTTGCTGATGATCTGTGAAGGCCCCACCGACACGGCTGCCGCCCTGTCGCTGGGGTATCAGGCGATCGGCCGGCCGAGTTGCTCGGGCGCCACCACCATCATCGCGGACCTGCTGCAGGCCGGTCGGCGCCGGCCGGTGGTGATCGTCTCGGACGCGGACGGGCCCGGCCGGGCGGGTGCCCGGCAACTGGCCGACCGAATCGTCGGCCTATGCCAAGGTGTCCGGATCATCACCGCCGCCCCGCACAAGGATCTTCGAGCCTGGCTGAAGGCGGGGGCCACGCCGGCCGCCGTGCAGGTTCGCATCGAGAACGCCAACCATGTTTCACGGATGGAGGATTTGCCAAACATGGCATGGATAAAAATACAGGTTGATCTGGAGCGAACGCCCGAAGTCATTAACCTCGCGAGTTTGCTCTCATGCTCAATCCATGAAGCTGTTGGGCTATGCGTTATATTTTGGGGCTGGGCGGATGGGGTCACGCAAGGCGGTCGGCTGACGAAATGCTCGCGCAAGACCGTGGATGCGGTCGTAGGTCGCGAGGGGTTCGCCGAAGCGATGATTAAGGTCGGCTGGCTGGCGGAAGACGGCAAGTCAATACAGGTTCCGAACTGGTGCAAGTACAACGGAAGCTCTTCACAGCGGCGAGCGATGTGGGCTCGCCAGAAAGCGCAGCAGCGGCAACGCAAGAATCCGCAGACGTGATCCCGGAGACCGAACATGACCGTACTGCGGACTGCAACCGTGAACGAGATCGTGCTCGTCCTGTCGCTGCCCAAGCCGGCGCTCTCGCCCAACAGCCGCAAGCACTGGCGGACCCGAGCCCGGGCGACGAAGCGCTACCGGATCGCCGCGTACGCGACTGTCGTCGAAGCGGGCGGGCAGAACCTGCGGTGGCCGCGAGCGGTTGCCCAGGCCACGTTCTATTGGCCGGATCGGCGGCGTCGGGACGTGGCCAATGCCGAAGCGAGTTTGAAGCCGGCATGGGATGGGATCGTGGATGCCGGGTTGATCCCGGACGATCGGGCGGAAGTGCTGACGCACGAACCGACGCGGTTCGGGGTGGATCGACGAGAGCCGCGGGTGGAAATCCGAATTGTGAAGCTGGGCGATGTCACGCTTTTGTCACGGTGACATCCGCGTGATGTCACGGTGATGTCACGCAGCAAGATAAGAGTATATATATCTCAGGAGGAGAATTCTTAGTAGGTAGTTATTCAGAATATTCCGAACACCTGGAATTCGTAATTATGGATAGGACCACAGGAAATTCAGAAATACCGGCGGCCGAAAATTGGGAATTATCTGGCGGCCGGAAATTGCGAATTACCCCCGCGGCGGAAATTGCGAATTATCCCTGCGGCTGCCGCGCTGGCGTGTGGTCCGACCGGACACGACGGTGGTGGAGGGGCTCACTCGACGCGAGCGGCTGGTTTTTCAACTCACTGCCGAAGGCTACAGCAAGGACGAGATCGTGTGGATGCTCCGCCGCTCGCGGAAGACGATCGACAAGCAGCTCGATCACATCCGCCAGCGCGTGGGCACGCGGGACCGTGTCGTGCTGTGTCGCCCGGCCATTCGTGTCGGGTGGATGGAACCATGACGATGAAGATCGCTCACAGGATTGCGCAGAAGGGGCCGTGCGTTTGCGCTGTTGAGCGCATTGTCGTTCGACCCAGCCACGGGAGGGGTAAACGCGATTGCGTGCAACAGCGGGCCTTGCGCAACGTTCTGGAGGGTCTGGCTTCTGAAGTGGTTTTTTGAAACCGCGCGACGCGACGACTCGCGAGATTGTTTTGGCCAGATCACTCGCGCGTGACGCGATCGGCTGGTGCAGTTCGGCGACCGCTGCGAGGGGAAACGGAAGTCCAGCGCGGGCTGGCGGAGCGATTCGATATGCTCCAAACCTGTGAATGTCTCCGCGTCTTGGAGTGTCACAATTTGTCACTGACAGCCATAACATTAGGTGCTACAGGTGGTTGCGCGCCTGCCGACGCCGGTGGGAACAGCCGCGCGTGGCAATCGAGTTTGTTGCGCGTGTCCGATGCCCAGGCCGCGTAAACGCCCACACGACGCGATCTGGGCCACGGTGGCGCGTTTGGCGGGCGGGATGGTAGCCCAGGCCGCGTGGCCCAACGTGGGCCGCCCGGCGGGAACTGACACGGAGATCAAGGCATGCAGATCGAAACCCGGCCGCTGGCCGGCATCAAACCGTATGAGCAGAACCCCCGGATCAACGACGCGGCCATCGACGCCGTGGCCGAATCAATCCAACGGTTCGGCTTTCGCCAGCCGATCGTCGTGGACGGCGACGGCGTGATCGTCTGCGGGCATACCCGATGGAAAGCGGCCCAGAAGCTCGGGCTCGAACAGGTGCCGGTCCACGTGGCCCGGGATCTGACCCCCGAGCAGGTCCGGGCCTACCGGATCGCCGACAACAAAACGGCCGAACTGGCCGAGTGGAACCTCGAGCTGCTGCCGATCGAGTTGGCCGAATTACAGGGTGCCGGGTTCGACTGGTCGCTGCTGGGGTTCGATCCGGACGAGCTGGCCAGGCTGCTCGGTGGCGAGCTCAAGGAAGGGCTGACCGACCCCGACGACGTGCCCGAACCGCCGGACGAGGCGGTCACGAAACCCGGCGACCTGTGGATACTCGGCGACCACCGGCTGTTGTGCGGAGATTCCGGCAATGCGGCCGACGTCGACCGGCTCCTGGATGGGCAACCGATTCACCTGGTTAATAGCGATCCCCCGTACAATGTGCGCCTGATGTATCGCGTTGCTGCGTAAGGAATTACGAGCATGCGAGAGACCTTGTTGGCAATGTTTGGAAGCAAACCGTGGCCGTTTGGCCGGCCATTGTACCTAGGGAGTAAGT
>JBPOIK010000134.1:0-39676 GCA_052034525.1 Planctomycetota bacterium | reverse complement strand
CGGCATTCGACCGCCGGGTTGTTTCCTGACGTTGCCGAATCGACCTTCATCAGCCCGACCCGGGCGCACACCCTGGGCGCGGATGGTTGGGCGGGCTTGTTTTGTCGTCACGAACGGGCCCCTCACGTTTTCGCTGACGTCAGGGGCGGGACCGCGCTGGGCGATGCATCCATGCGCAGATCCCCTCCATTGGATTCACTCCTCATATGCGAAAATAGAAACTGCCATGCGATGGGCATCATGGACTCTCCAAGCGGCCCATCCAGCACGAAGAAACGACAGAACCCCGGTCGTGGGGAGAATCCGCTTGTTGCCGCTGCGCCAGATGCTCGTGGCGCAACCATGCCACAGAGCATCTGCGGGGTCAAGTGAGAAACGCGGGGAGACCGGTCATTCCGCAACAAACGTGACGGCCGCCTTTCGTCACTTTGAGTGCAATCACTCTGCCTGCGTGCCGGGCACGGCGTGGGGACGCCCGTGACAGCGGCACGCCTCGTCGAAGACGGGGATCAGCGCGTCTGGCGTGATGCCGAAGCGGGCGGCGCAATCCTCGAGCGCTTCAGACGCATCGGGCGCGGCGAAGCAGAGCACGTTACCCGGCCACAGCCCGGGCAGGTCGGGCGGATCGTCGCCGGAAGTCACGATGGGCGTCTTGAGGTCAATGCCGGTGCCGGCGACGCCGTCCACGTGGATGCCGGCGCGGCCTTTCCGGGTCCGAGGCTCACCCGTTGCCCACGACGCGAACAGCTTGACAAGGGCCGGAGCAACGTGGAATCATGCCCGGATGCGGTCGGCTCGGCCGCCGGATCCGGCCGGCAATCGGTACGTGGACCTGTCGTGATGGATGCGGGTCCGCGGCCGACACCTGCCCTTCGTAGCGCGAAAAGAAAGACCTGATGACAAACGGAACTGTATCGAAAGTCGGGACGCATCTCGTGCGAAACGAAACACACGCCCCCGCCCGCCTTAAACCCGCCTGGTGGATGCGGGATGGAACGCTCCGACGAATGGCGCTTGTGGCGATCGCAGTCGCGGTGCTGTCTGGCCCGGCGCCGAAGGACGCCGCGCGTGCCGACGCGCCGCCGAAAACGTCGGACGTGGATGCCGAGGCGCGCATCGACGCTCTGCTCTCGCAGATGACGCTGGAGGAGAAGATCGGACAGCTCACCCAGCAGTTCGGCGGCCGGCATCTGGATGCAAACCCGCAGGTTGCCGAAGGGGTGCAGGAGGATCTGCGGGACGCGATCCGCTCGGGCCGGGTCGGATCCCTGCTGGGCGCACACGGGGCGGAGTACACCAACGCGATCCAGCGGGTGGCCGTGGAGGAGTCTCGACTGCGAATCCCGCTGATCCTCGGCAACGATGTGATCCACGGCTACCGGACGGTCATTCCCATCCCGCTCGGCGAGGCGGCGAGTTGGGACTGCGACCTGGCGGAGCGGACGGCGCGAATGGCGGCCGCCGAAGCCCGGGCGGCCGGCACGCACTGGACCTTCGCGCCGATGGTGGACATCACCCGTGATCCGCGCTGGGGCCGGATTGTCGAAGGGTCCGGTGAGGATCCGTATCTGAGCTCTGCCCTGGCCGAGGCCCGGGTGCGGGGGTTCCAGGGCGTCTCCCTTGCGGCCCCGGACGCCGTCTTAGCCTGTGCCAAGCATTACGTGGCCTACGGCGGCGCCGAGGCCGGGCGCGACTACAACACGGTGGACTGCTCGGAGCGGCGGCTGCGAGAACTGTATCTGCCGCCGTTCCACGCGGCCGTCCGGGCCGGGTGCGGGACACTGATGACCGCGTTCAACGATCTGAACGGCGTGCCGGCAACGGCGAACCAATTCACGCTGGAGCGCATTCTTCGCCAGGAGTGGGGATTCGCCGGGTTCGTGGTGAGCGACTGGAACTCGATCGGCGAGCTGGTGGTGCACGGATATGCCGCCGACCCGAAAGACGCCGCGGAAAAGGCCCTGCGGGCGGGCGTGGACATGGACATGTGTTCGCTGGCATACCGCGGACACCTGGGCGAACGGGTGAAACAGGGGGCCCTGCCAGAGGCCCTGATTGACCGGAGCGTTCGACGGATCCTTCGGGCGAAGCTCGCGCTGGGGCTGTTCGACAATCCGTATACCGACCCGAAGCTCGAAGCGAAGGTCTTACTGTGCGATGCGCACCGGCAACTGGCGCGGGAATCGGCGGCGCGGTCCATCGTGCTGCTGAAAAACGACGGCGGGGTTCTTCCGTTGAAAAAAGACATCCCCCGCCTGGCCGTCATCGGACCGCTGGCGGACAACTCGCGCGACCCGCTGGGTACCTGGGCCGGCATCGGCCGATGGGAAGACGTGGTGACGGTGCTGGCGGGCATCCAAGAGGCTGTCGCCAAGGGAACGCGCGTGCATCACGTGCCGGGCTGCGAGATCGACATGGAAATCCCCGGCGGCATCGAAGCCGCAGTCGAGACGGCCCGAGAGGCGGACGCGGCCGTTCTCGTGCTCGGCGAAAGCGAATCGATGAGCGGCGAGGCCCATTGCCGGGCCACGCTCGATCTGCCCGCGGCCCAGGAGCGGCTGCTGCAGGCCGTCTGCGCGGCTGGAAAACCCGTAGTAGTGGTGCTGCTGAATGGTCGCCCGCTGTCGATCCGCTGGGCGGCGGAGCACGTGCCGGCCATCGTGGAAGCGTGGCATCCCGGCGTGGAGTGCGGGCACGCGGTGGCCGACGTGCTCTTCGGCGACGTGAACCCCGGCGGCAAGCTGCCCGTCACATTTCCGCGAGCCGTGGGCCAGGTGCCCATCTGCTACAACCACAAGAACACGGGCCGGCCCCCGAGCGACGACCGCTTCACGTCGAAATACATCGATCTGCCCACGACCCCCCTGTTTCCGTTCGGCCACGGCTTGAGTTACACGACGTTCGCATTCCGCGATCTGACGGTCACGCCAGAGGAAATCGGACCGGCCGGCACCGTGGAGGTGAGTGTGACCGTGGTCAACACGGGGGACCGATCGGGCGACGAGGTGGCCCAGTTGTACATCCGCGACCCGGTGGCCAGCGTGACCCGCCCCGTGCGGGAGCTGAAGGGTTTTCGGCGAATCTCGTTGAAACCGGGCGAATCACAGCGGGTGACGTTTGCGCTGGAGCCCGAGCACCTGGGCTTCTATGACGCGCATATGGAATACGTGGTGGAGCCGGGCTCATTCCACGTCTGGGTCGGCACCAGTTCCGCCGCGGGGCTGGAGGGCGCCTTTGAGGTGAAGGCGCGATAGTCCGGATTCCCCCATCCGAGCGAGCAGGCCAGAATCACACGCGGCGCGGGAACCGGCGTAGGCCGGCCGGCACACGGGCCGAACGGCGGTGGGCGGCGCTCTGGAGGGCGCCCTGGAGTGCAACCACGACATCCAGTGCGTGCGATTGTCAAACGCGACGGTCGAAACAGAAAGGCTCACTCACGCGGGCATTTTCCGGCTTTCCGGGCGTTTGCCCGTGCCATCCCGCCCCGCCCGTTGCACCGGTCTTCGGCAAACCGGCAGGATGGGACCGGCCTCGAAATGACGGCGGGCCTCTCCGTTGGTCCGTCCGGCCCCCTTGACCCTTGCAGGCGGTTCACGTTCAATAGTCGCTCGGAGTTGAGGTGATCCATGGCGGAGGCGCCCTTGGAACCGACCGGAACGGGGGCGGAAGTGGATCCGTCGAATCTGACGGACGAGCAACTGATGCTCCTTCACGTCCGGGATACCCTGTACGAAGGGAGTTGGGATGATTTTGCCCACGACCTGCGTGCCCGCCGGGATGCCCGACCCCATGTGTTTGACATTGTGCCCGCGAGCGAGACCCTCCGGGAGACGATCGCGGCACACCTGCGGCAGATCGACCGCATGAAAAACTGGGAGCGCCGGCACGGCATCGCCCTGCGGGCCGACGGCTGACCCGGGTCGAACTCTGCCCGAAAAGACCCCCGACCCCGGGGTGTTGGAGATCCGCGTATGAACCTTCGTTTCCGTGCCATTATCGGACTGCTGGGTGTTTGGGCGGTTGCCGCCCCGGCGGGCGCGGACGCTCTGATCGAGCCCGCCGCGCTTCGCCAGGCGGAGTACGCGACGTTCTGGGAAGCCCAGCTCCCCCTTCGCGAAGGCGATGGAACGACCAGCATCTACCTGCTGGACGACAACCTGTACGTCGCGACCACGGAGGGCGAGGTGCTGGCCATCCATCCGGGGGCCGGCCTGCTGCGATGGGGTCGGCGGGTGACGCAACGCACGTTCACCATCTTTCCACCCACCCATATGCTCAACGAGACCAACACGGGACCGGTGGCGTTCGCCACCACCACGACGCTGACCGTGCTTGACCGGTATTCGGGCGACACGCTTGCTTCCGCACCGCCGAAGTTCGCCACCAGCGGCGGTGCGGCGGGGTACGTGATCCAATCCGAAGAGGAAGACGAGGACGTGCTGCTGTACCGGCTCATCGTCGGCAGTTCAGACGGCCACGTGTATGCGGTACAATGGAAACTGCCCACCGAACCACGCATATTCACTCTGTGGAAGGCTTCGGCGAACGGGCCCGTGCAGGCTGCCCCTGTGTTTGCCGATCCGAACCACGTGTATTGCGCATCCGCGGGCGGCTACGTGTACTGTTGCACCGCCGCCACGAAAATCCAGCAGTGGGAGTTCCGCGCCGAACAGGCGATCGTGGGCAACCCGGAACTCGGCGACGATGCCCTGTACGTCGCGAGCGCGGATCGGTCGCTCTACAAACTCGACCGGGTCAACGGCCTGCAACGCTGGCGACGCCGGATGCCGGAGATGCTCGAGACCGGCCCGATCCTGCTGGGCGACGTTGTGTACCAGTATTGTCCCCGCGCCGGGCTGCACGCGGTGGACGCCCGCTACGGCGATGTCCTCTGGACTCTGCCGGAAGGCCGCGAAGCGGTGGCCCGAACCGGCGATCGGCTGGTCGTCCGTCTGACGGACGATCGACTGGCCACGGTGAACGCCAAGACCGGAACGGTGATGACGGAACTGCCTCTGGCCGCCGCCGCTCATGTGGCCGTCAATCGACAGGACGGAGCCATCTACGCCGTCACACCGCGCGGGCAGTTGTTCTGCGCCCGTCCGATAGCGGATCCTTCATTGACGCGGATGGACCTGGATGCCGCTCACGCCACGCTGAACCAGCCCCCGGTGAGAGCTGCCGCGCCGCCGCCCGCGGAACCATCCGCGCCCGCCCCGGCCCCGGAGCCGGAAGCATAGGGCAAACCGGCCGGACTTGTGCTTGCCTGGACGCGCGCGGCGCCCGCCGACCGTGATGCCGACCATGTCGGAGCATCGGCGGTTCGGTCCGGCCGATAAGCCGGGCGAGAGCGACCGGTTTATTGGACCGGACACGCCGATTCCCGACGACCTCCAATCCTGATCCGGGTGGAACGCTTCCTGGAGTCCGCGTATCATCAAACACAGTGCGGTCCCGGCTGAAGATCCGGGGGCGCAGACGCGTTGCATTTCCGGTTCGCCAAGGTTTGGGGAGAAGCACTTATGAGGATATCCCGAAGTCTCACACCCCGTCAGTCGGGCTGCGCCCTGATGGCGGTTTGTGCGTTGACCGCGCTCGCACCGGCCAGCACCGTCGAGCCGATGAACCTCGACACGCTGGCCGATCTGGCGGGCCAGGTGATCGTGGGACAGGTCTCCGCGGTTGAATCGTATTGGACCACGGACACACCACGGCGAATCGAATCGCGGGTGACGCTCGAGCGGGTGGACTACCTCAAGGGCGCTCCCGCCGAAAGCTCGACCACGTTCACGCTGATTGTTCCCGGCGGCCAGGTCGGCGACATGCGGATGCAGGTCTGTTGCGCGCCGACCTTCGCGGTCGGAGACAAATGGGTGCTGTTTCTGCTGCCCCAATATCGGGTGTTCCCCGTCGTCGGGCTCTTCCAGGGCTCGTTTCTGGCGCGGCCGGATGAGAACGGCATCGAGCGCATTCACCATATGCGCCACGACCGGCTGGAGCCCGTTGCCGGCTTCGACGACGAAGGGTTCGCCCGGATGGCCCAACCGTCCGACGTTCACGCCGAGCAACGACTCGTCGACGCCGACCGCGTCCGGCTCAGAGCCCCGAAAACGACTGCCGCCCCGCCGGCCATGGCGCTCGACGATTTCCTCCGGCAGATTCAGCCGATCCTCGATCGCAGCCGGACGCACGAATTGAACGCGCCGGCCGGCCGACCGATCCGCGAGCCGCTGCAGGCCCGTCCGCTGGTTCCGGCCGACGGTGCGGCTCGAGCGTCCAAGCCCAGTGCCGTCCGTGGATCCGGCGCGGCCGCCCGGAACGCTCCTGCCCGCGAGCTGCAGGCCTCCGCGAAGGGAGGTGAGGCATCATGACGATCCGCCGACTCCTTCCCGTACTGTCTGCGGCAATCCTGCTGGCCGTTGGCCTGCGGGGCGACCGCGTACTGGGCTTCTCGTGGTTCCAGTATGGCGGCGTGAACGTCGTCTGGCCCGGCGCACAAAGCGTTCGTTACCTTTCGCCCAACTGCTTCCCCGAGGGCAGCGCCCCGCAGATTCTGCTGACGGCAGGCATGGGGCTCTGGAATCTCGTGCCGGCGTCGAACTTCGTCTATTCGTACGGCATGGACGGGCTGGACACCCTGGACCCGAACGACGGCTACAACGACACCATCGCCGCCACGCTGGATCCCGGCGTGCTCGGCGTGACGTACATGGTGAACAATGGGCCCGTCTGGTACGACATGGACCAGGCCTATAGCGCCGACGCGGCCGGATACGGCTGGAACTTCGATCCGAACCCCGACTGCATCACCACGAGCAACCCCCAGACCTACGGCTACTCTCTGCTGCTGGTCGCGACACACGAATTGGGGCACGCGCTGGGCCTGGGCCACGAGCCGCCGGATGGTTCGGCGGCGGGCTCGGCCTGGTTCATCGCGAACATGAACCCGCGCTACCCCGGCGCCGGCCCGGTAGGACAGGAGAACATCATCGAACTGCACACGGACGACCGCAGCGGCTGCCGCTTTCTTTATCCGCACAGCGGGCCGTCCGCTCCGCCCGTGACGGACCTGGCCAACGCGATTTTCACCACCCATCCGAACCCCGCCATGATCGGCCGAACGCTGCCGATCTATTTCACGCCCGCAGCGGTCAATCCCGGCGGCACGGTCGTCGCCCGCAGCGTGATCGAAAACTTCGGCACGACGAACGTTTTCAACGTCAGGCAGGGGTTCTATCTGTCCAGCAACGCGGTGATCGACACGAATGACGTCTTCCTGGGCAGCCTGTCGTGGGACCTCGCCTTTGCAGACGGATTCGAGTTCGACGTGGAGATGGACCTTCCGGCCGACCTTGCCGCCGGCGACTGGTATCTCGGCTCCATTCTGGACGACCAGAACCAGATCGCGGAGCAGTACGAAGACAACAACGCCGCTTTGTACTGCACCCCACTGCACGTGAATCGACTGGCCCCCGTGATCGAGCCGCTGGGCCAGGATCTGGCGGTCTGCGGTGCGCCCTACACCGGCCCCGCGCCGAGCGTCACCCATCCGATCAACATGAATCCGATCACCTGGAGCCTGGTCGGTCCGCCCGCCGGCATGACCATCCACCCCCAGACGGGCGTGGTATCGTGGCCCAGCCCGGTGCGGTCGGAGTTTCCCTACGTCATCCAGATCAGGGCGACCAACAGCGCCGGCTCGGACACCGAGCCGCTGCACCTGGGCGTGACTCAGTCCGCGCCGGCCATCCAGCCCATCGCGGACGAAACCGTCGCCTGCGGCCGCCCCTACGTCGGCCCGACGCCGCAGGTCACCTCTCCCGCCTGTATGGAGCCGATCATCAACTGGTCGCTCGACGAAGGCCCGGCCGGCATGACTATCCATCACAGCACGGGCGTCGTGTCCTGGTCGGTGCCGAGACCGTCGGACGAAGCATACCGCATCACAGTGCGCGCGACGAACGGCACGGGCAACGGCACGCAGAGCTGGCGTCTGATCGTCACCGGCGGCGATCTGGATTCAGACGGCGACGTGGATCACGCGGACCTGGTCGACATGACCACCTGCCTGCGCGGACCTGTGGTCAGCCCACCGGCCGGCTGCATCTGCGCCGACTTCAACAACGACGGCCACGTGGACTTGGCGGACTTCGCCCGCTTCCAGGTGGCGTTTGACGGTTCCAGCCTGCAGGGCGCCTGCTGCTTCGCCAATGGCACGTGCGGCGATCTGACCGCCGTGGAATGCGCGGCAGCCGCCGGCACGTGGCTGGGCGCGGGCTCCACCTGCGCCGCCAGCACGTGTACGGGCGCGTGCTGCTTTTCCAACGGCTTCTGCCTGGACCTGACGCAAGCCAACTGTGCCGGCGCGCCCGGCACGGACTTCCGGGGCTTTGGCACCACGTGCGCCACCACGGATTGCATGCCTCCAGTCGGCGCCTGCTGTCTGGCCGATGAATCGTGTATCTCCGTAACGCAAACGCAATGCGTCGCGGCCGGCGGCACGTGGCAGGGCGACAACACGACCTGTGCCACCGCGGATTGCACGCTGCCCGGGTTCGGCGCCTGCTGCCAACCGGCGGACTGGACATGCACCGCCACCGGAGAGACGGAGTGCCTGGCCGCCGGCGGATCCTTCGAAGGCGATGGAACCACTTGCGCCACCACTCTGTGTCCGGAATACCGCAACGACATCGACCCGGCCACCTCCTTCTACAACCCCGGCGCCGGCTCCGCCATGGGAGATGACATCACCCTGGCCGGCACCGACCGGCAAATGGTCTACTACGACCTGGCCGTCTACGGCGGGGGCGGCGGCGCGTTCAATGTCACGGTGTCGCTCTATACGGACTGCCCGGGCGACGGCGGCACGCTGATCGCCGACTCCACGGCCACGTGGACCGCGGTCCCCGATGACGGCTACATCTACACGCTCAGCGCGGACATGTCCGGCAGCCCGATCACGCTGCCCGACTCCGTCTGGATGGTGGCCACGTTCTCCACGGCCGCCGCCGGCTGGGTGCAGGCCGAGCAGGCGGAGACCGGTTTCACCGGTGACGTGTTCGGTCAGAACGACCCGCCGTGGGGCTGCACTTTTGCCTTCAGCGGCTCGCCCGCTCCGTACTCCGGATTCTGGGCGAACATCCAGTGCGTCGCGGGCGGCACCCGCCGGGAAAACGCCGCCGTACCGGCCCGCAGCCAGTCACAGCTCCGGTGGCCGGCAGGAATCCAGGTGCTGCCGGCGCCGAGCCGTTGACGCACGCAACGTGGACAGGCCGGCGGCGATCGGCGATCGGGCCCCGGTTTCGCGCGGAATCGGCGTTCCAGGCGGTGTGGATGGTCCGTTGGGGCACCCTCTCCCGAGCGCACCTGGCAAGCCAGGGGGATGCACCGTGTCGACATCAGTCCTCGGGGGCAGACGGGTTGGCGGCCTGTTTCAGCCGGTCCGGCAGACCGGCGATCACTTCGGCGGTAAGTCGATCGGCGGCGTCCAGCCGTTCCGCGGAAAGGGCCCGGTTGGCCTCGTCCGCGGCCTTCTGAAGATCGGGCAGGCCGAACTGCTTCAAGCCGCTGTAGTACTCGGCATATCCCAGGAGGAATCGCAGGCGGTAGTTCTCCTGCTGTTCCAAACGATGCTCGAGGTCCGCCCGCCGAATGTCCAACAGACTGGCATCCGGCGCGAAGACCACCAGATCAATATCGAAGTAGGGGAGCATCTCAAACTCCCGCAATCCCCGCGTCAGGTGAAACACGGCGGACAGATAATCCCCGGCGAAGAGCAACGCGTGCCCGTGTCCCAGTCGAATCAGCGGATTGCGGAAATCGACCCGGGCGGCCGCCGCGTACAGGTCCGCCGCGCGGTAGAACTCGCCGCGCCGGGCCTCCAGCTCGGCGTTGATGATCAGCCGATTCACCTCTGACTCGGCGTCTCCCGCGTACGTTCGCAGCGTGGACCCGACCAGGGCCCGGGCCCGTTCCGTCGCCTCCTCCAGATCGGCTGCATCCGCCCCTTCCGTGGTTCCCGCCTGGTCGACGCGCTCCAGCCACTGTGCGGCATTCACGAAATCCGCATAGGCACTCAAACCGGTCGGCGCGAACGGGCGGACCTCGTCGACCTCCGCCGTCTGCTCGGCCCGAGGGGGCAGAATCGTGGCAGGCGCGATTGACGCCGTCGGGATGTCCGGTTGCCACGGATCCACACGCGGACTTTCGAAACCGGATGGATCAAAAATCCGCGGGGCGAGTTCCGCGGCGTCGACAACAGCGCGATCGACGCCCAGGAGCCCGGGGGCCGCGGGCAACTGGCGCTGCGTGTCCTCGCGCGATCCGACCTCCGGCAATCCGGATTCCAGCCGAGGGGACAGAAGGCCCGGCGTCTCCGGCACGCCCGCAAGCTGATGCAGCGCTGATGGCGCAAACAATGGGCTCTGCGTCAGCGGTGCGGCGTCTTGCCCCCCTTTCGGCTCCAATGGATTGAGCGGAATGGAGGAGTATGGGTTGAACGTGGCCGAGGGCGGCGGATACGCCTCCAGCGGCGGGGAGCTGAGACTGTAAATCCCCGTACCGGCAAAGGGCAGCGGATCGCCCAGCCGTGTACCCAGACCGCGGGTACCGCCGTCATAGGCCGAGGTTGTCCGGGGAATCGAGGAACCCGGCGCGTTCAGTCCGCGGCCGATGGCCCCGGCGCTCAGAACGGTCTGCGATCGGTCGAAATACGGATAGAAGCTGTAATTGGTCCGCCCGACCAGCACATCCTGCACGGAAATCGCATCCGCCTGAAAGGAGCCGATTCCTCCGGACGGCATCGACGTGAACAGGCTGCTCGGATCCCGGATGGGGGAGAAGCCGCGGAACTGCCGGCCGCCGGAGACGTTGCCGGTCACGAACAGGTTGGCCGCATTGAAGTGGTACGTGGGGGCGGCCGCGTTGATCCCTCCGGCGCCGATCTGGTTGCTGGCGTCAATGGCGGTGCCGGTCAGCGGACGAACCTGTTGCCCGGCGGCCGAACTGGCCAGAACCGCAAGCAGACCAGCCCAGACGTACCCGATCGTGGTGCGGATTGCGTTCATGATGGCCTCTCCCGGATACCCGATACGAACGACTCCCTGTATTATAGGCCCGGGCCCCACGCGACACCAAAGGCTTCCGGTGTGGCACACAGGCTCGTCGGGACTCCCAATCGGGCACGGAAACGGCGTCTGGGCCGCCTGGGGTCTGGAAGACGGAATCATGGTGAGCCGCAGAAGCTTTCCGGCGCGTGATCGGCTGCATCGTCAGCGGGACTTCCAGCGTGTGCTGGCGAAGCGCTGCCGGGCGGGCGACAGCCTGCTGGTCGTCTACGTGGCCCCAAACCAGTTGTCCTTCTCACGACTGGGGCTTCGGGCGGGCCGCGAAGTGGGCAGCGCCGTGACCCGCAACCGCCTCAAACGCCTGGTCCGAGAGGCCTTTCGCCTGACCCGCGACCAGATTCCGCTCGGGCTGGATATCGTCTGCATCGTCCGGCCCGCCGGACCGGATTCGCTCCAACCCTACCTTGATCACCTTGTCCGCCTCATTCGTGGCGCGGCGCAGAAGCTGTGAACATGGCCTGGATCCCCGAGGGGCGGGCCCTCCACCCGGATCACGCGCGACCCATACACCAGGAACTACAGCGGGCAATGCACACCCGCAATCACATCCGCCGAGCCGGGCGTGAAAGCCACCTTAACCCGGCCGGTGGAAACGATGGTCGGAACCCCGCCCACCAGCCGCTCCAGGCGCAGCTCCACAAACACCGACGTGGAAAACGGGCTGTGCGCGCCGCAATCCAGCAGGACGCCGTCGATGGGCGAGAAATCCACGCAGGTGTGGTAGATGCCCCCTCCATCGACCCACGGCGGCGCCGTCGGCATGATCTCCACGGTCGATCCGGTGACCAGCGGGACGGCAAAAAACCGCATATGGTCTCCCGCCAGGGGTTCATAGTTGGTCAGGCTGTACTGGATGCAGTAGGGCACTCCCACCTCGAACATGCCGGACTGAGAGGGCTCCGGCGTGGCGGCTATCACGATGGGGGCCGGCGCCACGCAGGTCTGGTGCGCTTCATCGCAAAGCAGATCGGGGTAGCAAGGCGGCGTGCCGGGGAAGCACAGCCCCTCCTCGCAGTACTCTTCACCGTTGCAGAAGATGCCGTCATCACACTGCTCCGAAATGGAGCAGGTTGACGTCACAGTAACGCAGCCGGTGGCCTCGCTGCACGTCTGGCCGTACGCGCACGGCCACTCGCCGGGCACGCACACGCCGCCCTCGCATCGTTCCTGGCCGTTGCAGAAAACCCCATCGAGACAGTCCGCGTCCGTTGAGCACTGCCCGCCGGTCGAAGGAGCGGGCGGTCCGGGCCGGGCGACCACCCGAACCCGACCCGGCGCGCGGGCCGTCCCGATCAACTCGCCGTCGTTGATGACGCCCAACAGAGAATACTGGCCGACACGCACCGAGCTGGTGACGGCAAACCGTCCGGAGTCGGCCTCGGCGCCGTCGGGTTCCGCCGCAATCGGAGGCGAAATCGGAATCTCATCGCCGTTGAACGCGATGCCGTCGGGATCCAGGTAGAACGTGATGTACGCCGGCCCGTCATCCTCGTCTGACCAGGCGACGGCCAGACTGCTGTCCTGAAAGACGGTGACATCACTGGCGGGCTCCAGAATGGTCAATCGGGGAGCCTCGTTCTCCGGGTCGGCAACCACGATAAGGCGGCCCGGCGCTACGGCCTCAACGGCCACCTGCGAATCGCGAATGACGCCCACGACTTCGTACGTGCCCGGGCTGATGTTCTCAATGACCACCCGCAACCGGTCATTCACGCCGTCGGGGTCTTCCGCGATGATCGGCGCCAGCGTGCGCCGCGGCCCACCCGGCTCGATCGATCGCAAGCTCAGTTCGATGCGGGCGTCGTCGTCCGGATCGGCGTCTCGCCAGACCAGCGTCACGACGCCGCCGAGCGGCACGATTCGATCCTCCGCCGGCTCCAGGAAAACAAGCTGAGGCGGATCGTTGACCCCCGGCGTATCCTCCACGTCGTCGTCGTTAACCGGCGTGCCGTCGGGAAGGTTCTGTCCGGGTGAGGGCTCGATCGGATCGCCGCCGATCTGGTATACCGCCTGGGTACCCTCGTCGAAGTCGATCCCTTCGAAAAACTCGCCCGCGGGCAGAGGATTGCCGTCCTCGTCCGTGCCCCCGGCGGTGAATCGATTCGCGCGGTCGGGTCCGATGACCACGGACGTGCTGACCGGCGGCACACGAAGCAGTGTCAGATGCACCACCTTCTCGTTGACGTAGAAGCGCAACGTGACGTCTGCCGCCCTGGAGCTCAGGTTCCGCACCTGCACGCCGATGGCGGCCCCACCGGCAAGCGGCTGGCCGGCCGGCGGCTCGGTAGCCTGCGGCCCTGCAACGTCTGCGACGGACCGAGCACCGTCGCCCTCCAACAGGGTGGTCAGGCCCGGCACACTCACGCAGCCAACCGCCACGATCCCGATCAGAACCAGTACGCCCACAGTACAGCCAGTGACGTTCATGATGCCTGCCCTCGGCGTGGTCATAAGCCCTGCTCTCGATTGAAAATGTGACTGCGCCTGCCCGACTTCGGCGCTGGGCACCCCCCACCTGGTCACCCCTCCTCTTGACGATATCATCGCCGGGGACTTACGTCAACGAGTCGTTTCACGCACGAATGCCGATCCGCGAAACGACTGCTGGTGGGTTCCGGACGCGGCCAGGGTGTTTTCGGACGCTCCCCAGAATCCACTGCGCGTCAGGGAACTCAGCAGGGAACCGCCATCACCTGATGGCCGCGCGGGCCTCCAAAGCGCCAACCAACCGCCCGACCGGGTACCTGCATAGGGCCGCCGCAGTCGGTGCAGTCCAGGATGCGATACACGATGGTCCGCATGAGTCGCCCCGCCGCCTTCCTGACGGCATCTTCCGCGGGTCAGGCCCGATATTCCATGAGAAACAAGGCCCGGAATTGGCAATGCCCCCGGAAGCGAGAGCGGCTGGCGGCCGAGGCGGCAGTCGCTCACCACTCCACGCCACTCTACGGTCCTGCACACAACTGGACGATATTAGGGTGAAGCCCGCTTCAAGAAGGGGCGGTGTTTCGTTGGGGAAGACGCGAATCCGCCACGGATTCCGCGCATATGGGAGGGCTGAGCTGGCTACTATGGATGTACGATTCATCAACCCATTCATCACCGCGGTTCAGCATGTCTTCACGACGATGCTGAAGACCGAAATCATCATCAGCAAGCCGTACCTCAAGTCCGGGGACGACCGGAACACGGACGTCTCCGCCATTATCGGGTTCACCGGCGGAGCAATCGGAAGCGTGGCTCTCTGCTTCCCGATGCGAAGCGCCATCGCCACCGCCAGCAAGTTCGCCGGGGTCGAGTTGAACAAGAACGACGCCGATTTCGCGGACGCGCTCGGAGAACTGGCCAACATGGTGGCCGGACAGGCCAAGGCCAAGCTTCATGGCCTGCGTATCTCCATATCCCTGCCGCGGGTTGTGGTAGGTGAGAAGATTAACATTCTGGATTCTAAGCTTCAGCCCGTGCTGGGGTTGCCCTGTGACAGCGCTCTGGGGCGCTTCACGGTGGAAGTCATGATGAAAATGGTGCAGGCGCCTGTGACGGCGACGGCAGAGCCCGCCGCCACAAGTCCCTGACGAAGCCGGCAATCCGCCGGATGGCCCGCTCAAAGCTTCGTGCGGTCCAGTCGGAACCGGTCGTGGGGGCTGAGATACAGACCCGCGCAGCAAAGCAGCACGTAACTGAAATTGGCGGCGGCCACCGCCTGTTGCTTCAGCACCATCTGCCCGAATGCCAGAGACACCATGAACAAGGACGCGAAGACCCAGCCGGCCTGCAGCCGGATGCCGGTGAGCAGCCAGAGCACGATCAAGGCCTCGGCGAACGGAGTCACGTAGCCGTGTGCCGTGACCAACGGACCGGGCAACCATGTGTCGGCGAACTGGACCTGGAAATAGTGGACTGTCCCCTGCACGGACGTGAACCCCGCGGAGAATTTGGGCACCACGGCCGCCAGGAAAAGCGAAACGACTGCCAGCCGCAGCACAAGCGCGGCCCACTGACATGCCGATGATGGTCGGGCATCTGGTTTGCTGCTCATGGAGCCTTTCTCCGAGGTGCGCATCCGTCCTGCGGAGCCAAGGTAGTTGCGGCGGACGGTCTCCGTCAAGAGCGGATCCTCCGCGCGCCGGCGCACCGACCCGGTGACAGGGTTGCGGCAAGCAGCGGATCCGCCCGGAACGGCATGATCGGGAGCCGCCACCCTGCCGGCGTCGCCGGTTCCTCCGGGGAGCGGGCGGGTCGCCCGAAACCGGGTTTACTTGGTCGGCGGGCGGGACTATACTCCCGCGTTCATCGCCTCCCGCGGCGTGACCGGGCGGGATGATCCGCCGGCGGGCGGCAATGGAGACTCCCCGCTGCGGCGATCTGATGGGATGACGTGTGGATGGCCACCGAGAGCATGACAGTTGAGGGCACGGTCATCAAGACACTGCCCAACGCCCACTTCCTGGTGGAAGTGGACTTAGGCGGAGAAAAGCACGAAGTGCTGGCGTACCTGGCCGGTAGAATGCGAAAGTACTACATCCGTATCACCCTGGGCGACAACGTGACCGTGGAACTCTCGCCCTACGACCTCACCAAGGGCCGCATCGTCTACCGCAGCAAGCAGTGACCGCCACACCCGTCCGGGCCGATCCCCCCAGAAAACCGCGTCATCGCCGATACGTCAGTCGATTGTCTTTTCCAATGGACGAGAATTCGACAACGATGGTGCCCGGAAGGCTCACGTGGTTGTCCTCGCCGACAATCTCGACTTTGCCCACCCGGGCTCCGTCCTCCACGAACACGTAGTTGTCCTCGCCCAGGACGGACAGCTTGGCCACGTCCGAACCCGCCAGAACGCGGACTTCGTTGTCTTCCCCGTTGATGCCCAGCGTGCCGCGAATCACCTGCTCATGCCGTACCCCTTCGCCGTGGATTGCTGTGTGCGAACAACCGGCCAGGACCGCACCGACGACGATCAAACCCGCCGCGATGGACCACCGTCGAACCAGCATGGGAATGCCCTCCGGCAAAAAAAGAGAAACGGCGGCGCCTATGGACCCGTCGGCTGCGACGACGCCGACGCGGCATGATACAATCGGCACAATTCTCGAACCAGAGGATCGCCGTCATCTCGACCCAGACGATCCAGCACCGGAGCGAAAAGGGAACCTTGCGCGTTGGCCAGAAGATCCACCGCCATCATACGCACCAGGAAGTTTCCGTCGGACAACCGCGGCGCGACGGCCTCGATGACCGCCTCGTCCAGCGGCACCAGAACAAGGGCGTCCGTCGCGGCGGCGCGCACCAGCGGGCTCGGGTCGTCCAACGCTCGAAAAACGGCGCCACGAACCGCGGCGGCGTCGATCAACCGGACCGTGTAGTCGACTCCGGCGGCCTCGGCCCGGTGCCGCTCGCCCAGCAAAGCTGCCATCACCAGGGCCGATCCGCAACGCTGCGCCTCGCTACCGGACTGCAGGTCCGCCAATCGGCTCTTGAGGCCCGGTGCGGTGGCATCGACGCCTTTGCGGGTGATTCTCACCGGCTCCGTTGCGATGCCCGGCAAGCGCGATCCCCACCGGCCACGGTCGTCCAATACCGGGTCGAACACGAAGGAGAACTCCAACGGAATGTCCCGCTGCGGCTCCGATTCCAAAAAGGCCTGCAGCGAACCCAGAGCCAGGGGCTCGCGAACCGTAATCGCCTCGCCCGGCAGAAGCACGCTTCGACGCATCAGAGACACGGTCAGGTATGCGTCCGACGCCGGCGCCCCCGGCCAAGTGCCTTTCACCGAAACCAGTACCTGCGGAGCGTTCACCATGCCATCCGCTCCCAGGGTCACCGGATAGGATCCGATGTTCGTCAACGTGATCGTGCAGCGCATCGAATCGCCGAACGGCACCGTGCCCGACCCCACCGAAACACCCAGCTTCAGCGAACGCTCCGGCTCGTCGTAGAAACGCAGCACCGACCGGTCAAACGCTTCGAGCTCCCGCAGGACCGCCGACCGATCCGGCCGATTCGCCGGAGACTCACCCAGCTCCCCAAGCAGATCGACGGCCTGGTCGTGTGCCGGTCCGGAGTACCTCTCGGACTCTGCCTGGCGCAGGGCCTGAACGGCCTCCGCCTTCTTCCCCTGCGCCAGCCGGGCTCGGGCCAGACCGACGGCCGCGTAGGGATCGTCCTCAGCCAGCGGCGCCAGTATCTTTTCGGCGCCGGCGGCGTCACCGCTGCCGAGCTTCGCCCAGCCCAGGACTCGCCGCACGGCCGGATCATCCGGCAGGCGCTCTGAGGCAAACGCAGCCAGACGCAACGCGCGGGCCGCGTCAGTCGAATGCTCAATGTGGAACCAAGCGGATCGGGCCGCCGCGATGGCGTCCTCCCGCCGCAGGAAATCCGGCTCGCTCTGCAACAGTTGAGACGCCACCATGTCCCGCTGCTTCTCGGCCACATCCTTGAGCCCGCGCAGCCGCGCGATGCGGATCATCAGCATCTGGGCCTCCAGACACCCGCGATCGGCGGCCATCACGCCGTTGCAGACCTGGAAGGCCTCCTCATACTGCCCGCCGTCGCACAGGCTCGACGCCAGATCCAGCAGCACTTCCTGCGGAGGCTGCGTCCCCGGATGCCTACGCTGGAAGTGGTCCAGGGCCCAGCGATACCAGCCCACGGCCTCCGCGTGCAACGACAGCTCATCCAGGTAACGGGCCAGCTCCCAGACCGGCAATCCGCGGGCCGGGTTCGCGGCGATGGTGTGCAGCAGAAGCCGAACCCGGGCCGGCGGATCCTCCGTCCGTCCCTCCAGGCTCAGCAAGAGGGCCTGCGCGTTGAGGTTCTGCGCAAGTGCCTCAACGGCCTGCCGGGCGTGCGTTCGGGCGGACTCATTGTCGCCTGCACGATGGGCCAGCTCGGCCAGACGCCGGTGCAGGTCGCTCACCACCTCCGGCGCGTTGTCCGGACGCGCCAGGATCGTCCGACAACACTCCTGCCGGGACTCCACGGTCTGGCACGCGTTGAACTCCAGATCAATGGCATCCAGCCGCGCGGCCGCGTTGGCCGGGTCGAGCTGACAATAGGTCTTCAGGGCCGATCGGGCCTCGTCCATCCGGCCCAGCCGGTGGAGAAGGTCAAACTGCCACAGGTACGCATCGGCCAGGTCCGGCGAGACCCGGGCCGCCGCCTGCAGCCAGCACAGCACGTATTCCGCCTCCGCCCGTGTCGGCTCCGACGAGCCGCTCAGCGCGAAACTCCGGGCCCGGTCCACCAGCCATTCACCAGGCGGAGAATCGAGCGCCCTGGCTCTCTCGGCACGCGAGCCGAACCCGGTCAGAATACACAGACACAACCACCCTGCGCCACGCAGCCCGGACCTGTTCATGACAGAGTTTCTACCGGTTGTTCCCACCAGGGGCAAGACAGACCCCGTCAGGCCCCCGTCCGCCGACTTGTGGCCGGCGCTCCGGGTTCCTATACTTGCCGCTCCGCACAACGCAACCCGCGGAAGAACTTGGAGCGACTGGCCGTGACGAAGATCAAAGCGACGAACATCACCTGGCACGAGGGACACGTCAACCGGCAGGAACGGGAGAAGCTGCTGAACCAGAAAGGTACGCTGATCTGGCTGACCGGGCTGAGCGCCTCGGGCAAGAGCACCATCGCCTTCACCGTGGAACACGCGCTGATGCAGCGAGGCCACCTGGCCTTCGTGCTCGATGGCGACAACGTTCGCCACGGGCTGAACAAAAACCTCGGATTCAGCGAAGAGGACCGGATGGAGAACATCCGCCGGATCGGCGAGGTGGGCAAGCTCTACGTGGATACCGGGATCATCACCCTGACCTCGTTCATCAGTCCGTACCGCCGCGATCGCGACGCCAACCGGGCCCTGCTCCAGCCGGGCGAGTTCATCGAGGTCTTCGTCAACGCGCCCATCGACGTCTGCGAGCAGCGCGATCCCAAGGGCCTTTACAAAAAGGCCCGGGCCGGCCAACTCAAGGGTTTCACCGGCATTGACGACCCCTACGAGGAGCCGCTGAACCCGGAGCTGGTCATCCACGCCGACAAGGTCTCCCCGCAGGAAGCCTCCGTGCAGATCATCAGCCTGCTGGAGAAAAACGGACGCATCCCCCCGCTGGATGCCTGACGCCGCGCCGCCCCGCCGGTTTGCCCCGGGGCGCTCGGCCGGCCTCCCGCCGCTTTGGCACTGTTCTTGCAACCACCTCGGAGGCGTCGGTCCGGGCCGGCCTGCCGTGCGCGGATGTCCGCCCCACGGGTCGGTCGGTCCGCCGGCCGCAGATGCCCTCGGAGCATACCAGTGCCGAACTGGATACAGATCCTCAAACCCGCGGCTTCGCGCAGGACCCATCTCCTGCTGGCCGCCACGCTCTGGACCGCCGTGGGCGCGACGCTGCTGTGCTTCGGCGTTCGCTGGATGCTGACCGCTTCGACCAGCCGGCCGGCACTGCTCGTGGCGTCGGCGTGTGGGCTGGGATGCCTGAAATACCGCTTCGTGCTGCGCAAGTCTGCGACCCGGATCGTGCAGCGCATTCGGGCACGGGGAGACGGCCGGTGCCTCGGCGGCTTTCTTTCACCGGGCACCTGGGGGCTCGTGCTGGCCATGATGATCGCGGGGCAATGGTTCCGCAGCGGGCCGACCCCGCGGATTGTGGTGGGGTTTCTGTACACGGCCGTGGGTACGGGCTTGGCGCTGGCCTCGGTGATGGTCTGGCGGGCGTGGGGAGAGCAGCGGGCACAACGCTGACCGGCGGGGCCGCTTCTTCCGCCGGCCGGCACGCGCGGCGGCTCGTGATTTCCGGACCTAACCCCTTGTCCGACAGTCCTGTACGCACCGAGTTGACACAGACCGCCGCCCGGCTAAAGTACTGTTCGCCGAACGGACACAGGGCTCATAGCTCAGTTGGCAGAGCGCATCGCTGATAACGATGAGGTCCGAGGTTCAAATCCTCGTGGGCCCAGTCGCGCAAGATGTCCGGACGTCGGCGGCAGTGAACGCGGCCGACGTCTCAAACGGCCGATGGCGAAAGACGCACAGCGCCCTCCGCTCTACCGCCGGGAGCCGCGCGAAAAAAACTCCTGCCTGCCGTCGCCGCACCGTCCGCGCCACACCCGCCGCCTGCGTTGCATTGCGAGATCGCGTAACCGTTCACAAGTTTTTCGGCTGACGGGGTGATGTGGAATGGCGGCAGAGCTGGGCGACTTTGCCCTCCGACCGCAGCGTCTCCCGACGAACCGTCACCATGCCAGAACGCCCGATTGTCTCACTTGCTGTGAAACAGTACAAGATCGGTAAAACCGATGCCGGGGTATCACGAAAGAAGGTGAACCAGGTTTGCAGGGAAACGAAGAAGAAGGAAAAGAAGAGATGAGACAATACGGTAGGAGTTGTGTGCGTGCGACCGTCGCCGGGATGCTGTGTGCAGCGGCGGCAACAGCATGTGCCGACCGTGGAGTTGCTTCCTTGCTGGCTGATCGCCGCGAGGCGCTTGTGGAGCTTGGTGAACCGATTTGCTACCGGGATGGATCCGGGACCGATCTGGCAGAGAAACACACAGAGAAGGAGGCTTGCCCGGAAGGCTGGTGGATCGCTGACATGACCAGTCCCGACCGGCGTTTCCTGGCATTGCCTCCAAACGGAATGATAGGCCTGAGGGTGTCAGGTAGTCGTCTCGACCGCGGAACGGGGCCGTTCTTTAGAGTGGTGTTCTCAGCCTTCTCCATCGTTGTCGACGTCGAACCCCCCCCCTTGACCATCGGGCCATTGCTCTAGCAGCATGCGAGAAGCTTGCGGAGCAGTACCGCGTTGAAGCGAAGGTCGCGGAGGCCGCCAAGCATCGCATACGCGAGCAAACACATTTCGACACGATTGTGCGCTCCATAGAATTGGCTGGCAAGGTGGTTGGCGCGGATGACGTCGATTTGGAGGAAGCCCTCTATTTAGCCGCCATGGCGCGTGCGTACACTCCCGTCGGTTCGGTTGACCTATGTTGGTCGATCTCAGACGGAGAGTCCAGCATACTCTGCTATGGAGCAGACACAGCGAAAGGGATTGTGGAAGGTGATGAGGTGTACTTGTATGTGTTTCACAGAGGCCAACTTGCGTATCTCGCGATCGTGAGGAAGCGGCCACATATGACGGAAGAAGCGGAGGCCGAGTGGAAAGCACGGATTGTTCCAATCGTACGATCCGCGCTCATCTATGGCTTACGTGGCCCTGATCCGAGCTCCGCAGAGGATGGGAAGCCCGCGACACGTTGATGGCGCCTGTCTGCGGGATGCAATGGCCGTCCTGGCACGCAGCGTGTGGGCATAATCGCCATCGGAGGCGCGATTATTTTGATCCTGATACCGGAACCCGGTACCCTGGCCGCTGGCATCGCCATTATCCGGGGTGTCGTAGCGGTTGAAGCGGAGGCAACTCCCGAGAAGTGCAACGAGGGTACATAGCAGCAGCCTTTTCGGCGTCCATGATCGGTTGAGAAGCAACCTCGGATTTTCGGTGGCTGGATTCTGATGGAATCGCACGATCGCATTCAGGAGATCATCTGGTCCTGCGGAGTGGATATTGACCAGGAGACGGTGGATCAAATTGTGGAGTTCGTGCTGGCAGCGCTTCGTGATGCTGTTAATGGGGAAGATGAATCAGCACATGACGAGTGTCGACTCACGATTTCGTTACTGACAACGGCAACCGGAGCGATGCCTCAGCAGTTGTTCGAGGCGGTATTGGGTTTGCTGGTCGATGTCCGTGACACCCAATCAAGGAATGGTTGGCTGCTCTTCAAAATCATAGACAGCGAGTGGGAAACACTGACTCAAGATCAGCGTGACTTCCTGGCGAATTGGCTGACGATTCATGCGCCTTCCTTCCAAGAGCCAATGGCTCTCTTCCTCGCCAGTGAAATACTCGGCATGTACTTCTGCGACGACCGGGCGATGTCGGTCTTCCTGGAGATGGCGAGTGACCCGGCCGAGGCCGGTCGCATCAGTGCCGCGCACGGCTTCGGCCACCTGGTCAGGGAGGCTGGTGACCCGGCTCTGGTGGAGCGTGCGTTGCAGGCAATCACGCAATTGGAGCACGATTCGTCCCAAGAGGTCCGAATGGAAGCCGAAGCCGCAAGACGAAACCTGGCCAATCGAGCAAGAAGACGCGACATCTGATTCGGAAGGGGACGGAGGGCCACGAAGGTAGGGGCGAGAAAAGGGGAACATTCCGGCGGACGGGTGCGGCGCTGGGCAACGGCATCGGCAGCCTGTTCGAGTATGACGACAACGGGCGGATGACGCATTTGAAGCACGCCGTGTCCGGCAACCCGATCTACGAACTGGGCTACGGCTACGACGCGGTGGGCAACCGGGTGTACAAGGAGGACCTGGTCAACTCGACGCGGAGCGAGTTCTACGACTACGACCACCGGGACCGGCTGCGACGGTTCCGCCGGGGTACGCTGAACGCCAACAAGGACGGCCTCACCAAGGTTGCCCATCCCTAAGCGCTCGGTCGGGTACGCCGGGACAATTTGGTCGGTGTGAGTGGACGGGGAGCGAGTGAGGGGGATCAGGACGCGGGAACGGGAACAGATCGGGCGATGACGTCGCGCACGTGGAGAAACGGGGGCTGGTCCGAATCCTCGGGCGATCTTCGTGGATCAAGAGGAAGCCGGCTGAAGCCGGCTGCGAGAGAATTATAGAGAGGGAATGAGGGGTGCTGGCGTTTTCCCCCGGCTGAAGCCGGGGGCACTGACTGGCTGGCTGAAGCCGGCCGGAGCATCCGGTTTGGACAGTCAGCTTTCGGCCGCAGCGGCCGGCCCGGACCATCAACCGCCGGCTGAAGCCGGCCGCTGATGTTTGGCCTGTCATCCGGCGGCGAGGGTGCAGTATACGGCGGATTCCAGGGCCGGGTACCCGATTTGGACAATCAAGCTGCGGTTGCAGCGCCTGGGCCGAAGAACGGAATCCCGGCCACAGCGGCCGGCCCGGACCATCAGCCTCGGTCTGACTCGGGCAGACTACTGACAGCGTGGTTCGTGCGGCTCATATGACGTTTTCGCTGAGGACATGCGCCCAGAATTGCTGGGCGAACTGGGGCGAAAAACTCCCCGCGCCCACGCGAATGCGCGGAATGCGGACGACCCGCTCCGGGTGGGCCAGGCAATGATTCAGAAAGTGCTCGGTCTCCGCCAGAATGCGGCGACGCAGGTCACGGTACAGATCTCGTGCGTCCGGTTGCCAGATCATGATTTCGGTCAGCCGGTGCCGGCCCGTAACTCCACAGCCCCCCGACCAAGGGCCGAACGGGCCGAACGACTCCAGAATGCGGCAAGCACGCCCGCCGTACCGACCGCAAGATATTCCAGCGGCAGGGCTCGGAGAAACACGGTAGGCGGCACGCTGGCAATCGCCGCATACGGCCCCTGGCCCTGAACCCGCACCATCGTCCAGAGGTATCCGATGATACACACGATAGGTACGGTCAAACAACCGAAAAGTGGGGTCGGAACGGGAAACCAGCGGTGCGCCACCCAGGAACCCGCGAAAAACGCGACGACGACCGCGAAATACACCTGTTCCTGCCGGATGGAGCGAGACGCATCTCCGGCCGCCAGCAGACGAATCAGAACCAGCGCCAACGCGATCACCACCAGCCCGTGCAGCAGTTTGACCCGAAGGCGAACGTGTCCACCAGCCGTCCGAGGCTCTCCGGTCAGTCGGTGCAGCCCGGGCATGTCCGCCACGCACATGGCCGACAATCGCGCGCCACGCCGTGCGTCCGACTCGCCACGCCCGAAGCACCACCGCATCACCAGGCCGGAAACGATCATGGCCACCACCAGAACGGCAAACCAGATGACCGCCTCCACGGCGAGCTCCAGACACAGCAGCCGGCGGCGGCCGGGCTCTTCGACGAGCATCAGCAGGTAGCCGGCAGACTGGCCCCTGAGGTTGGCAGCGGCCAGACCGATCGCCACCGCAAACGTCCCCGCATCCGGCAGCTTGCGGCCAACTGCCGCCGTCGCCAGGCCCGCCACGACCGCCGCCAAGGCGACCATTTCCACAAACACACGCGGCCAGGCGCCCTCCGTGATCTGGACCACCCCGTGGGGATCTGCCGGGCCGATGGCCATCCAGCCGATCGTCGCGAAGATGGCCGCGGCACCGCTCCAGGTGGCCAGCGTGGCCAGCTTGTCCGGCCATCGCAGACGGGGATACGGGCATGTCGACTCAACCGTCATGGGCACGGCTCGCGGGGCGTTTGGCCCGGGTTACGGTGCGTCCGGAGCGTGGATGGCCGTCGGGTCGGATTCGGGCGTTCGCTCGGTTGGCAACGTCGTCGGGGGCGGCGGTTCGGCGGGAGCCGGCACGGGGCGTACCTCCGCCGGTTGGGCCGCCTGAACCACAATGTCGATGTCCATGGTCCGGGGCACGCGATGGACGAGTGCCGCCGTCCCATCGGCGTACTGTCGGAATGCCAGCATCTGCGTTTCGTACGCCGGTTTCAATTCCGGCTCGGTGACCTCGCCGGCCTTCTGGCGGAAACGGTCCAGTTCCCCGTACCAGTGATCTTTCCGATCGATGGCGGCCTGCAGCGTGCCGACGGCGGCCGCGGTCGTCAGCGGGCCGATGGCGCTCATATCGCATCCGTCCCTCAGCATCATGGACAGGAACGGCTTGATCCCCTGCACGCCGGTGCTCGTTTTCTCACCAATGGTGAAGCCCACTCCCCGTACATCCGGCACGTTCTCAATCTGGAGTTGGTATTCGTAGAACCGTGCGGGCGGCCAGTACATCGCCAGGGTGTTCCGCCGATCCGTGATATACCAAGGCAGCGGGACTCCCTTCAGCGAGATGACCAGTGTGTTTTCGCCCGACTTGCTCGCCGTCGCCGTGCCCACGGTTACGTCCGCCAGATCGCCGTTCCAGTCGGCCCGGATGAGGATCCGCTCCGGCTCCGCGTGCCACGCTTCCAACAGGGCGTCCGTCGCCACGGCGGCCCCCACGGGTGTCGGATCAATGCCGTTGGCCGCCGTCAGGCGAAGCATGGCGGCAGACGGGTGAGTGACCCGGTACTCGCTGGACGCCGCGAACCAGTCAAGAACGGGCACCTCGCAATGGTCGGCGACCCGATGCACGGCCGCCGCACAATCGCTCGCGATGCTCTCGAAACCGGCGTCGCGCAGATCCGGCCGCGTGGAGAGATCCGGGGCCAGGGGCGTGAGCACCCACACCCGCGCTCCCAGTTCCTTGCTCTTGTGAATCAACAGATCCAGGTCGGTCGCAAATTGCTCGATCAGCCCTGGCTCGGGCGGTTGTGCCCCGGAGTCCGAAGGCCCGAACGCCAGAACCACGACCGTGGGGGAGAACGCCGCCACCCGTTCGTCAAAACCGGCCAGCCCTTCGGAGACCGTACCTGTCGGACCGGACGGCTGATTCAGAAACCACGTTCTGAGCGCCGGATAGCGCACGCGCACGAACAACTCCACCTGCGACCCGAACGACGGAGGTTCGACTGACCGCCCCCCGTAGAAGACGACCCGATCGCTGTCCGTCAACGCGAACTCACCTCGTGCGACGGACGCGGGAATGATCACCACCGCCGCCAGCAACAGTCCGAATGCCGTTCTCATGATCCTGTCTCCCGCGGCCTGTACCGCTCCAGCAGCGCCTTCATCTGCCGCACTGCCTCCCGCATACCCACGAGCACTGCCCTGGAAACGATGGAATGCCCGATGTTGAACTCCGAAAACCCCCGCATGGAGGCGATGGGGCCGATGTTGCGATAGGTCAGTCCATGTCCTCCATGTACCTCCAAACCCAGCGAATGGCCCAGTTCAATGCCCGCCCGCAGGTCTCTTACCGCCGCCTCGAAGGCGGCGGCATCGGCCGCGTGCGCATAGGCCCCGGTCCACAACTCCACCGCCTCGCACCCGACCTCGCGGGAGGCCCGAATCTGATCCGCCACCGGCTCGATGAAGGCCGAAACGACGATACCCGCCTCACGCAACCGCCTTACCGCATCACCCACCCGGTCACGGTGCCGAACCACGTCCAGCCCGCCTTCCGTGGTCAGCTCTTCCCGACGCTCCGGAACCAGCGTGGCCTGGTCAGGCCGGACTTCAAGGGCGATGTTCACGATCTCGTCCGTGACGGCCATCTCCAGATTCAGCTTCACCCCGACGGTCTGACGCAGCAACGCCACGTCCCGGTCCGCGATGTGACGGCGATCCTCACGCAGATGCACCGTGATCCCGTCGGCTCCGCCCAGTTCCGCCTCCACGGCGGCCCAGACCGGGTCCGGTTCATCCGTGCGCCGTGCCTGCCGGACCGTCGCCACGTGGTCGATATTCACACCCAGTCGTGCCATACGTCACCCGTCCCGCGGGGGATGCGACGGCGTATCCCCACACCCGCAGGCCCCGCGGCCTTCAGCCGGCCATTATAGGACTGCCTGTAGGAGTGTAAATGCAGCGGTGAGCCGGCCCGGGAGAGTGGCAGAACGATCAGGCGGCAGGTCATCCACCGATGCCCGGATCCTGGCATCCGCGCCGATCCGTGCCGTCAGCCGGCTTCGTCGGGTTCGATCGTGACGGTCAGACTGCACGCGGCAAACTGCTCCTGGATCAGCTCGGCCCGTTCCTTGTGCGTGACCATCAGAAGGGTAACCCCCGTCTCGTGGGCCTCCAGGGTGCGATGGATGGCCTCTTCTCGCGACAGCGGCGTCAGCTTGACGATGGCGGCGATGACGTACGTGAACTCGTTCACGTCGTCGTTATGCAGCAGCACTTTGTATGGAGGCAGCAGGCGCGGTGCTATGCGGGTCGGCTGCTGCTTCGTGGCGACCGAAGCGTCCGTGTCGTTGCTGCCCGGCTCCGCGGGCGGCACGGGTGCGTGATCGCTTTGCGAATGATCCGACATCGCGCGTACCTCTCGGCGGTCGAGCCCTCTTTCGAAACGTCGCCTCGATCCACTACTGTCAGGATAGGCTTTTTTCGGGCCCCGGGCAAGGTGCTGTTCGCTCGCGCCCCCGCCCGAGCCGGGCCTGGCGATCATCCGGCAGGGGCGTCCACCAGCGAAACCAGCACTCGTTTCTGGGCGGTGAACTCACGCCCCGTCAGCCAGTCGCGAAACACCGCTCGAACCGTGACTTCGCGCGATTCGGGAGGGCCCACGCCCGGCTGCCAGCCGCACCGGATCGTGTAGTGATTCGTCAGAAGCCCGCTTTGCCACGAAGCCCGAAGCTGGCCCGGGTCGTTCACCACGTACAGCCCGATCTCCCGCGGCTGCCCCTCACGGCTCAGGTCAAATAGCTGAATTCGAATCTCGCCCGCCGCCTTGATCGGGTCGCCCTGGGCATCGAGCGGTCGGAGGTACACCGTAACCCCGTCGTCCCCCGGCTTGCCGTCATAGTCGGCCCCGCCCGTCAAGCGGACCAGCTCGATCTTGTGGGTGACGAAAAGATGATCCAGCCGGCCGGGCCCCAGATCAAGCAGGTTGTTGACCTGGGTCTGAAGGCCCTCAATCGTAGCGTCGCGCCTGGCGAGTTCTCGCTTGAGGGACTCGTTCTCCACGGAAACCTGATCGACCTTCTGGGAGAGCATCGCCAGGTGATCCGTATCGTCCTGTCCGCAGCCGGCCAGGGCCGCCACAAAACCCATCCCCAGAACCGCCGGGAAACCTTGTTTGATGCGCATCGTGGAACCCTCCCGCCACGATTCCAGCAAGACGCTGCCCAGCCTGCGCCACCGCCACCCGCTTCAGGCACCGTCGGCGTGCGTGGCGCGATTCTGGATGCAAAGCGGAGACTCGTCAAGGCAGCCCGGGCAATCCGCCCGCCGCGCATCCCCCCCACTTCCATCTCCGCCCGACCTCGCGGGATGCCTGGCAACGAACCGCCCAATCACTCGGCTCGGCCCGAATCCCGTTTGGGATTCCGGCCGGCCGCTGCGGCCTGAAGGTCAGCGGGGCCTGGTTTCTGGCGGGTTCAACTGGCTCTGCACAAGAGTGCTCTGATGGATCCGAAAATACGGCATCCATCATGCCTCCGCACGACACTGTCTCCGGAGCAATGTCGCCGATGATGGGCAAACAAGCGTTTGCGACAGCGGAAGAAACGGCGACGTACCGGCGGTCGGACGGTCCATCAGCCGGCGCCGATCTGGGCGCGGTGGGTGCTGCGCGAACAGGCGGTTTCCAGGGCCTTGTCCAGGTCCGCGATGATGTCGTCGACGTTCTCGATGCCGACCGACAGTCGGACCAGCCCGTCCGTGATCCTCGCCCGGCAGCGGGCCTCCGGGCCCATGGTGGCGTGGGTCATGCCGGCCGGGTGCTGGATGAGCGACTCCACGCCGCCCAGGCTGACCGCCAAGGCGCAGAGCGTCACGGAGTTCATCATGGTGCGCCCCGCTTCCAGCCCGCCCTTCAACTCAAAGCTGATCACCGGGCCCCCGCCGGACATCTGCTTTCGGGCCAGCTCGTGCTGCGGATGGCTGGGAAGCCAGGGATACCGCACCCAGTCGATGGCCGGATGCTCTTCCAGAAACTCTGCCACCTTCAGGGCGTTGTCCGATTGCTGCTTCATCCGCAGCGGCAGGGTCTTGATGCCGCGATGCACCAGGAAGGACTCCATCGGCGAGAGCACCCCGCCCAGATGGTTGAGCACCTTCCGGAACGACCGGTAGTCCGCCTCGTCCTTGGCCACGATCGCGCCGCCGACCACGTCGGCATGGCCGTTGAGTGCCTTGGTGAGGCTGTGCACCACCACGTCGGCTCCCCACTTGAAGGGCTGCTGGAGGATCGGGCTCATGAAGGTGTTGTCAACGACCACCACCGCCCCGTGCTGGTGGGCCAGACGGCTGATCTCTTCCAGATCGGCCAGAACCAGGGTGGGATTGCCCGGTGTCTCGACGTACACCACGCGGGTGTTGGCCCGAAAAGCCTTCGCGACGGCCTCCAGGTTCGACGGGTCGAGCATGGTGGCCTCGATGCCCCAGCGGGGCAGGAAGCTCTCCACCAGAGTGCAGGTGGGCCCATAGACGGTGTCGCCGCAGATGATATGGTCGCCGGCCTTCAGCAGGGCGGCCAGCACGGTGTGGATGGCCGCCATACCGCTTGCGCAGGCCAGGCCGGCGTACCCGCCCTCAAGCGTGGCGATGCTGCGTTCCAGGGCCTCCACCGTCGGGTTGCCCATGCGGCTGTAGATGAAGCCCTGCTCGCGACCAGCGAAGAGAGCCGCGCCGTGGTCCGCGTTCTCGAACGCGAACGTCGAAACCTGGTAGATCGGGGGGATCACCGGGCGGAACGGGTATTCGCCGATGCCGGCGTGGACGGCCAGGGTTTCCGGGGCGTAGGTACGATCGTCGGTCATAAACGAGACTCCGTGTGCGGCACGGCCGAGGCTGCCCTGGAATGGCCGCGAACGAGGTTGCAACCCCTGCCTGAAGGGCCATTGACTTCCGCGTCGCGGATGCGGCGGGACAGGCGGGAACGACCCCCACGAGCCCGGCGATGCCGGCGGCGGCGCGATCCGCGAAACGGCTGTACTTATCGTCGCGTTTTTCCGGCCTTGGGTCAAGGGTTTCAGCAGGTTGCAGGTCCGCGGTTTGTGGGCTACACTCTGGGTCTATTGGCCTGTGGTGCAACTGGCAGCACGTCTGACTCTGGATCAGAAGGTTCCAGGTTCGAGTCCTGGCAGGCCAGTCGGGTCGGAGCTATCGACAGCGCAACCAGGCGCAATGCGTCTTGATGCAGCGGAGAATGCGGTTCCGTTGGCGGTTGGAGTCCGTGTGCGCCTCACCCTGAGATCCTCTCCGACGGCCGGATCCAGCGCCGTCTGAAGCGTACAGTTCGGACGGATGGTCCGGGCTAAGGGGCGCGGAAGCCACGCTGTTGCACCAATGCAGCGGGGCCGCCCGCAGTGGGCGGCCCCGAGAATGTCATTCACCTGGTTCGTCTGGCCTTTCAGAGGCGCGAACGGCTGATGAGGCCCACCCCGCCCAGAACCAGCAGAACCAGCGAAGTCGGCTCCGGGATCAGCGAGAACGACGCGGAGACCCAACTGAAGCTCTCTTTCGGACTGCCCAGGCCGGTGCCGCCGCCAGATTCGAACTGGAACGCGGCGTACGTGGCGCCAGCCGGGATGATCACTGACTTGATGACCGTATCCCACTCGTTGCCGTCGCGGCCTTCGAGTGGGTTCGTGTCCAGGACCGTTCCCAGACCGTTGGTGATCAGTTCATCGGGCAGATCGGCGTCCGTTTGGTGCGTGCCCACGTCGTACCAGAGCTGATCGGGCCGATCCGCGTTCTCTCCCCCGGCAACCAGAAACGCCGCTTCCAGCACCCGGTCGTAGGCGGCCGGAGCAAACGTGTAACTGGTCACCCAGGTCCGGTTCAGCTCACCGGCGTTCTGCCATCCGGCAAACGCGTAGTCGTGGCCCTGGAAAATGCTCACATCCTGCCAGGGGAGATTGTCGCTCTCGTAGACGATCTGCAGACCGGCGCCATGCGTCTTGTCCATCTCGAAATCGGAGATGGTGTAGTCCCAGGTGCCGCTCGCCACGAGGTCCGTGACGTCCGCCCAATACGCGATGTGGTTGGCATCCCAGTAGTAATTGCCCGGCTGCCACGGAACCTCGAAGTCGACAACCACTATGGCGTCGGCCGTAACACTCTGGCCGGACGTTCCGCTGCGCGTGAGCGTGACCACCGGATCATGCCCTATGTCGCCGTGCGGCACGTTGGATCCGACCCAATACAGCCATGCCTGCTGCACCTGGCCGGGAACCGTCACGTTGGCCATGGTGCCCGTACCGCCCGTATCGCGCGTGCCGACACCGGTGTTCACAACCGCGTAATGGCCGGATGCGGACCATGCTTTCTGCAACGGTATCTCCGCCGCCACGGCCGTCCCCACCATCGCCAAACCAGCCACAACCACCAAGAGACCCTTGCCCGCGCCCCGCAGGGCCAATCCTGAAGTGAATCGCATTGTTGCTCTCCTCCCGCCCACCTGGAGTGACGATCATGTCCGCCGGCACAAACCGCGAAGTGCCACGACACGCATCGCCACCGACAGGCTCTCCAGCCATGCCGGATGACTTTTCCTCGCCTCAAAAAATCGCTTGGGGAATCTGCCGGTCTACCCCTACACCGGCCACTTGAGGAGGTAACCACACAATGGTTACGCGAATGCTCTCTCTCCCGATTCCCTCATACCCGACGCTCATTCTAGGCGATTCCCGGCGTGGGAATCAACCCGAAATTCGAGGTATTTTCATCGCGGCAACGTCCCATAATGCCCGGATTTGCTTGTGCTTGCATGCCTGCCCTTCCAGGCGCAGTCCGATGGGCGGCTGAAATGCCACGTTGCGAAAAGCCGGCCGCGCCATTGTTCAGGGCATCTGTTGCAGGGTCCGGCACCACGCGGCGAAATCCGCCAGATCCACGTCCCCGTCGCCCTCAATGTCGTAGACGTCACAGCCGGGCGCGGGCGGCCCCGCATCCGGGCCCGTCAGGCATTCCGCGAAACCCGCGTAAAGGTACACGGCGATCTGGGTCTGGGCCCCCGCTCCGACGGCCAGGTCTCCTGCCACGGACACGGCCCCGATGGTGGGCCTGTAGCCGTACGTCTTGCCCACGCCGTTTTCCAGGACACCCAGAACAGCGCTGCCGGCCGGTACGCGCAGGACCGTGTCATACGCGACGGGAGCCCCGTTTCGATTCGTAACGCTGTGTGCGGCGTGGGTTTGGCTCTCGGTGCACGTGACATCCAGCCGGTGACTGCCCAGGGTCAGGTTCTTGAACGCCATTGTGGACCAGGCCGAGGGGAGCTTGGGTCGGATCCGAAGCGTGTTGGCCGAGGCGTCGGGGGTGAAGTCCAGGAACAGCATCACCGCGTCGACCAGGAACGACATGGACTCCCAGGCGTTGGGCCAGGCGGCCTGCAGCACGAAGTCCATCTGCCCGGGGTAAAGCAGGCTGTTGGATGGCGCAATCTGCTCGGCTCCCAGTCCCATCGGCCCCAGCCGTCCGAGCAGCAGGTCAAAACGGTGCTTGTGGTTGTCAATGTCCGCTTTGCCCGCCGTCAGGTTCTGACGCACGCCGTAGTAACAGCCGTACCACAGGGTGGTCAGGAACCACGGGCTCGCGTTGGGGTTTGGCCCGCTCGCATTATGCCAGTATGTGTCACCCCAGTAGCGATTGACCAGCCCTTCCCACTCGCCGTGCGAGGCATAGTTCATGATGGGGTGGTTGTTGCCGAATGTGTCGACGGCCACGCCGTTGATCCGATCCACCACGTGAGCCATCAGCGGATCATCCGCGGCAAACACGTCGAACGGGTAGACCAGGCCCAGCAGCGAGACATCGGTGTTTTCTCCGTCCCACAGGAGGCGGCTGACCTGGCCGCTGTGGATGGCGTCGGCCCGGGTCAGGAAAAGGTTCCTGTCGTTGTGGTAGTTGCAGGTGCCGGGGCCGCCGGGGCAGGCGTTTTGGTCCAGCACGTCCGCGATCGCCGCCGCGTCACGCAGGCCGCGCTCGACCGACGCGTTCGAATAGAGGAACTCGCCCCAGGAGTCTTCCCAGAGGTTGTTCGAGTGCATGAGCAGGTACGTATCATCGTAGAAGAGGCGGCTGTCGACGGTGCTGTCCTCGCTGGACGCCCGGGCCGCCTCGTACACCGTCACGTAGTGGTCCGCGAGAAACGGCACGTCGCCCGTGACGTTGTAGTGGTAGTACAGGCCCCACGGATAGACGGACGTCTCGTCCACCTGCGGGGCGTTCCAGACGATGTAGCCGTCCGTGGTGTACTTCTGGTACCACCAGCCCCGGCGCCCCGGCTCCTCTTCGGCCCGATAGGCGATGTCACGCAGGTACCGGTATATCTCGGCCGCCTCCGCGGTGTGGCCGGTGCGATCCAGCGTGACGGCCGCCCACACGCCGTCGCGGGGCCAGACGAACGGATACGCCCCGTTGTGCATTCCCGCGATGATGCCGCCGTTCCTGCCGTCGAGGTGCAGGGCCGTGGCGAGCAGGCCGCGCTTGAATGTCTCGTCGTACGCGTCATCCGGTGTCTCCACGACAACGCCCTGCGCAAGCCAGTCCGTCCAGTAGCTTTCCGTCGCCGCCTGCACCTCGCTCATGTTGCCGGCCAGAAACCAATCGATCGCATTGACCATCTGATACGCGTAGGTCCCGGTCGCTCCGGCGAAGGTGTCAAACCCGCCGATGAACGCCACGTCGATCTCCTTCGTCACTCCCACCGGCAGCTCCACCTCTATGCCGAGCCAGCCGCGATCGGTGTCGCCGCTGGTGTCGCTCCAGAAACCCGTGGCGGGCGTCCCGCCGGCGCCACCGACGGTGTCCAGCCGTTTCAGCGTTGTGGCCAGGTAGATGGAGACGTTCTTTTCATAGTCTCCGGTGGTCGTGGGGTTGTACTCGCCGCTCTGGCTGGTCCAGCGTTGTGTGTTGTCATAGGCGACCATGGTTCCGCGGGCTGCGTCGGTGAACATGCTGTCGTAACTGTCGCCGCCGTTCAACGCGTAGTCGGCATAATAGTAGAAAACGATGGTTCTGGATTGAGTTCCGTTGTTGGTCAACAGGTAGCGCTTGATGTAGATCCCGCGGTTGGGGTTGCTCCCCCCGGCGTCCGTGGGAAAGGTGATTCCCTTCGCGCAGAAATCATACTGCTGCACGAGAATGTTGTGCCCGTCGGAGGTCAGCGTGGCCGATGTCTCAATGACGTTTGTATCCGGCACATACCGCTGGGACACGTTGCTGTAGCCGGCGCCGTTGGGGTTGCTCAGCCAGTATGTCATCCCGTCCACACGGATGCCGCCCATGGCCTGGTTCAGGTTCATCTGGCCGCGGAATCCCGGCGGCAGGCCGGGCGGAAACGTGTCCAGCCCGTCGACATATCCCTCGTTCCTGGTGCCCATGCCGTAAACGCAGCCGGCGGACGGATAGTACACGTCGTATACCGTGCCGTTCTGGTCGAGCATCACATTCATGTAGTTGTTGCCGACCACGCCCTCTTCCTTCCAGAAGTACACGTCCGGATAGCCCGCCTGTGGCGTGGGCGAACCGGCCCCGGCGCCGGGCCACGGCAGGGCGGTCGTGCCGCCCACCGTATATTGGAAGACGGACGGCGTTCCGGCGGGGTCGTCGCAGACGCCGTCGGCACAACCCGTATTATTGGCAAACACTTCCGGCCCGCCCCCGTTGTGCCACACGCCCACCTTGTACCGCACGGTGGTGCCAGACGTCTGCACGCCAGCGGGCAGCGTGGTCCGCCACCAGTCCACCGTGTTGTTCGGCGGCGCCTCGTTGCGGACCCAACTGCCGTTGGACACGACGGATGTGCTGCCCGACGGCACGCCGAACGCGCCCTGCGGCTCAGAGCCGTCGGTCGTGTAATACACGGCCACGTTGGTGTAGTAGAACGAAAACCCGATGCGGGCCCAGATGTCGATCGCCATGCCGGCCTGCGGGGCGTGCGGCTCACGCATGGTCGTGCCGGCCGGCTCGCCGTACACGGAAATGTCGGGCAAGTGCGCGACAAACTCCGGCGTGGCGAAGGCTGCACCCGCGGCCGAGAGAAGCACCATGCACGCAGCGACGGCACGCGAACCAATCGTGTTCCACATCACAGATCGTCCTTCCTCACGAGCCTTGACACCAACCCAACGGAAGTCCCCAGCGCACCGGCAGGGCTTCTTCCCCACTGCCGGCGACTATACCAGTTTGAATCCCCCATTTCATCCCCGTTTCGGGTCTTATCAGACGTCGTCACCACCGTCGCAAGCTGAGGGATGCCACTCATTTTCTCGTTGCGGAAACTGCTCCTCCAATCGCATCCGATAACCGCCCGCTAACTAAGACCCCTTACCCACCGGACCGATACGTCGGAAGGGGCGGGCCGCCCCAGCGTTGGTCGGCCCGCCCGGGCACGGGCCGAAGCCCCGTGACCCCCGAAGAACCTGTAAGGGCGGCAATTGCAACCGCACTTGAACGAGCATCGCGCATGACGATTCTGCAGAACGGACCCGCCAACACAGTTGTCCGCGATTCGCGTCGCGGGATGGACGTAGAGTCGTTGAAGCGCTCCTTCATCAACCACATCGCGTTCACCCAGGCCAAAGTACCCGGCTACGCATCCGCGAACGATCGCTACATGGCCCTGGCCATGACGGTGCGGGATCGTCTCATTGAACGCTGGATCGCCACCCGACGGGCCTACTACAAAAACCCGGACACCAAGCGGGTTTACTACCTCTCGCTCGAGTTCCTCATGGGCCGGACGCTGGGCAACAGCCTGGTGAATCTGGAAATGTACGATGAAGCGCACCAGGCCCTTTTTGAGCTCGGTCACGATCTGGAGGAATTGCGGGAATTGGAGGAAGACGCCGGCCTGGGAAATGGCGGTCTGGGCCGGCTGGCAGCCTGTTTTCTGGATTCCATGGCCACGCTCGCGCTGCCGGGCTACGGGTACGGCATCCGCTACGACTACGGGATGTTTCACCAGGTGATTGTCAACGGCTACCAGGTCGAGCGGCCGGATGACTGGCAGCGCCTGGGCACCCCGTGGGAGATTCCGCGGCCGGAGCACACGCTGCGCGTGCGGTTCTATGGCCGGGTGGAACGCCATCGCGACGGCCGTGGACGCGACCGGGCGCGCTGGGTAGACACGCACGACATCATGGCCATGCCGTATGACGTGCCGGTGCCGGGTTACGGCAACCACACGGTCAACACGCTTCGCCTGTTTTCGGCGAAGTCCACGAACGAGTTTGAGCTGGATTACTTCAACCACGGCAACTACATGCAGGCCTGCGAGGACAAGTTCCGCACGGAGAACATCACGAAGGTCCTGTACCCCAAGGATGATTCCGAACAGGGTCGAGAACTGCGGCTCAAGCAGGAGTATCTGCTGGTGTCGGCCTCCCTGCAGGACATTCTCGACCGGTTCTGCGCCCAGCATCAGGATTGGCGGCTGCTGCCGGAGCGCGTCGCCATCCAGCTCAACGACACCCATCCGGCCCTGGCCGTTCCGGAACTGATGCGGCTGCTCACCGATGAGCAGGAACTGGACTGGGACGAGGCGTGGGACCTGACCCAGCGGACCCTCGCCTATACCAACCACACCGTCATGCCCGAGGCGCTGGAAAAGTGGCCGGTGAACCTGCTGGAGAAGCTGCTGCCGCGGCATTTGGAGATCATTTACGAGATCAACGGCCGCGTGCTGGAGACCATTCACCGGCGATACCCATATGACGCCCCGCGCGTGCAGCGGATGTCATTGATCGAGGAAGGAAGCGAAAAGCGCGTGCGGATGGCACACCTGGCCGTCGTGGGCAGCCACTCGGTCAACGGCGTCTCCGCGTTGCACACGCAGATTCTCAAGGACGACGTGCTGCGCGATTTCCACGAGCTGTATCCGGACCGCATCAACAACAAGACCAACGGGATCACGCCGCGCCGCTGGCTCCGCAAGGCCAACCCGGCCCTGGCTTATCTGATCACCGACGCCATCGGCGAAGGCTGGATCCGGAATCTCGACGAACTGCGACGGCTCATTCCGCTCGCCGATGACGCGGAGTTCCGCCGCCGATGGCGCGAAGTCAAGCGGATCAACAAGGAACGACTGGCCGCGTACCTGCGCAAAACGCAAGGCCTGCTGCTGGACACCGACTCCCTTTTTGACGTGCAGGTCAAGCGATTGCACGAGTACAAGCGGCAGACCCTGAACCTGCTGCACGCGATCACCCTGTACAACCGAATCAAGCTGGGCATGGAACCTGATCCTGTGCCACGGACCATCCTGTTGGGCGGGAAGGCGGCCCCGGGCTACTGGCTGGCCAAGCTCTGCACCAAGCTGACCGTCGCCGTCGGCGACGTCATAAACCACGATCCGGACGTGCGCGGTCGGCTGAAGGTCGTGTTCCTGGAAAACTACCGCGTGTCGCTGGCGGAACGAGTCATCCCCGCCGCCGACCTCTCCGAGCAGATTTCCACCGCCGGCATGGAGGCCAGCGGGACGGGAAACATGAAGTTCGCGCTGAACGGCGCCCTGACCATCGGAACCCTGGACGGGGCAAACGTGGAAATCCGCGACCAGGTGGGGCCGGACAACATCTTCATCTTCGGTCTGACCGCCGACGAGGTACGCAACCTCAAGAGCCGCGGATACGACCCGCGGAACCGCTACCTCACGGTTCCCGAGCTGCGGACGGCCATCGACCAGATCGCGCAGGATCACTTCTCCCGGCATGAGCCGGGCGTGTTCCAGACGCTCGTACACCGGCTCCTGGACGAGGGCGACCCGTTCCTGAACCTGGCCGACTTCTCTGCCTATGTCGAGTGCCAGAAAAACGTCAGCGAAGCCTATCGCGACGAGGAACGCTGGACCCGCATGTCCATCCTGAACACCGCCAACATGGGTGTTTTTTCCAGCGACCGAACCATCCAGGAATACGCCCGCGATATCTGGAACGTGCGGCCCGTTCCGGTCAACCATGTCAGCTCGGACGACCTGCTGGACTGGCACGACGCCTCCGGCCTGGTCGACGGCATCCACGTTCCTTGCGGCGGCGGATAGCACATTCGGCGCGGCGGCGGATAGTCCTCACTGCGAACGTGAATCAGAGCAACACGGAACTCCGCCACGCGTGCGGGTCCCGCCCGCCCCAGCGGCCTCAACGCCGCTTCGTGCCGCGCGACTCATGACCCATCACTCTCGACCCCTTCGGCCCGACGGCATCCGACCAGGACACGGCAGAACGTCTCTGATCGCCCGAATTCCAGGAATCCGAGTCTACCCAACACGCGCCCAGCAGGACCGGTCCGCCTTCGCCCACCTTCGCGGCGCCATCTACGCCTGCTTCCAACGACACCCCGCCCCCTTTGCTCTTGCCCATCAGGGTGTGAACGGTTACCAGACGACGATCGTTGACGGCACCTTGCGGGGCGGCCTTTCGTGCGTGCCCCCTGGCACGCTGCTAAATCCTTATCCACGATTACGCGGCTGCTCGCTGGCGGTCGCGTAGTTTTTTCCGGTTACGATGCTTGAGGTAATAGTCCACCTCGTCCATCAGCTCGTCGATCGTTCGGCATCGATGGTTCCGTGTCACTTCCGCGTGCATATCCAGCCACACCCGTTCAATGGGGTTGAAGGACGGACTGTAGGGCGGCAGGAAGTGCAACTGGATTCGGGGCATGCCAGCCAGCGCTAACTGCGTCTGACGACTCTTGTGGATGACGTAGTTGTCCACGATCACGTGGGTCACTCTGGGCGAAGGGTACATCCTCAAGAGCCGCTTCAGCAGATCAATGAACAAGCGGCTGCGCTTGTGGACGCCGGCCACCCAGTGAATCCGTCCCGTCCGCACGTCCCTGGCCCCGGCCAGGTACCGCTTCACGTTCTGACCGGGGGTCACCACTTCCTTCTGCTGCCCCGAGAGCATCCAGTCGAATCCGATCTTCGGATTCAGATGGATGTCCACCTCATCCGCGTGTACCGCCACCTCATTTCGGCCCAGGTTCCCGATCAACCGGCCGATTTTCCGCAAATGCCTTGTTTTCCGCCCCTTTTTCCACGGGCACCGCAGCACCGGACGCGGCCGGCCCAGCCGAGCTCCGATCTTCTTGAGCAACCGGCTCATCGTCGCCTGGCTCACCCGCAAGCCCGTGCATTCCGCCATCACTTCGCAGAGCAGTTCCTGCGTCCAGGTGGGCCTTGACCAGCCATAGTCTTGGGGAAAACCCGCCACCGCCTGACGCAACTGCAGCAGGAACATCTCGTCCACGCCGGTCCGGCCGTTCTCTTCCCGCCGATCCGCCAAGGCCGACCAGCCGCGCACTCGGAACCGATCCAGCAGCCGGTACACGGTCGATCGGGCCACGTGAAGCGCCTCCGCCACTTCCGCCACTGGTTTGCCTTTGCTCACCTGCAGCAACAACAACATCCGCGTCCGCGTTCCGGCATCCCTCTCACGCCGAATCCAGATCCGCAACCTGCGCTTTTCCGAGCGCGACAACTCGGGCATAATAGTCCGCATGGGGCCTCCTTGCCTTGAACCTGTTGGTCAGGACACTTGGCACTGACGCCCTATTTTCTACACATTGCCCACTTTCGCGCCGGGCGATTGTGGATAACTATTTAGAATACGAAGCGGCGTGCGGGCAGGACTTGCGGCTCGGAAGGTGCCGTGACGCCTCAGAGCGGAATCGAGACGACTTCCGCGATCCCGCCCCTCCGCGGCCACCCCGCGTTGACACAGGGGGAGTCCATGATGATTCCGCTATTGCACCAGCTGGAGCACGTACCCGGCCCGGACATTGTCATCAACTGCCCGGCCTGTGGACATCGCAATGCAGCCGCGCAGACGTTTGAGTCAACCGAGCGGGTTAAGCTGCTTTTCTTCATTCCTGAATCCGTGACGCCGTGTTCCCCCAAATCGCCATTTTGCGCTTGTTTTACCGCCGCATTCGTGCATGATGGGTCTCGTGAAAGAGTCACCCGCGGGGTGAGGTGAGCAGACCCATGAAGTTCCATATCAT
>JBPOIK010000039.1:0-57689 GCA_052034525.1 Planctomycetota bacterium | reverse complement strand
CGGCACCGTGGCCAATCCGGCCAACGTGCTGGCGGGCATTATCGCAAAGCTTCGGGATGACCGGGGCCGCGTGACGATCCCGGGCTTCTACGAGAAGGTCCGTGAGCTGTCCGACGCGGAACGCCGCGCACTGGCGAAGCTGCCGTTCGACGAGCAGGCATACCTGTATAGCCTGGGCAGCCCGGCCTTGGACGGAGAGGAGGGGTACTCAACCCTGGTCCGGCGCTGGGCGCGGCCCACGCTGGATGTGAACGGGCTGTTCGGAGGGTTTGCGGGGGAGGGCTCGTCGACGATCATACCGTCTCGCTGCGGCGCCAAGGTGTCCATGCGGCTGGTTCCGGACCAGGATCCGCACGCGATTTCACAGGCGTTTGACGAGGCCGCTCGAGCACTGACGCCGCCCACTGTCCGGCTCTCCATCAAGACGTTCGCGAGCGCCAGCCCGTACGTTTGCCCGATGGACTCGCCCGGCATGATGGCGGCGGCCAAGGCGGTGGAAGCCGGATTCGGCACCGCGCCGGCATACATTCGGGAGGGCGGGACGCTGCCCATTCTGCCGGAGTTCCGGCGGCTGCTGGGAGCGGATTCGCTGCTCCTGGGCTTCTGCCTGCCGAACTGCAATGCGCACGGCCCGAATGAGTTCCTGGTGCTGGAGGACTTCTGGGGTGGTATTCGGACGGCTGCCCACCTTCTTGACGAAATGGCGAAAGTCCGTGTTCCCTCCCGGGACAGGGTCTAACCTTTGATTTTGCCCGGACTTGTCCATGCAGCCGTTGGACCGCAGGGCGGCTGGGGCCGATAAGCGAGCCGTTCCAGGGTGGATGAGAATTCACGCGCCGTTGCCAGTTCGCCGATAAGACCTTAGTGGACATCAGGTTATGCGAGGGGAACCGGAAGAATTGTACTCTTGAATCGAGGGCGAATCATCCGTATTCTGGTGCATTGGAGCCCAAGTGCTCCTGAGACAGCATCGGGAGGTGTGTTCATGGGACGAATGACACGATGGGGCGTTTGCGTTGTCGTCTGTCTGAGTGTGGCGGGCACGGCGCAGGCGGGTCTGTTCAAGAATACGGTTCGAGCGCTGGAGTATGCCGGATTCAACTTCATCGGCCAGAAAAACCCCCTCTCCGGCGGGGCCGATCTGATGCTGGTGCGCAACTTCAACAACGAAACGCTGGATTTCGGGGCCACGGAACTGACGCTGACGGGTCCGCTTCAGTTCACGTTCACCACGGGCGGACGGGGCCTGGAGGTTCTGGACGTCTCTTTGAGCACGAACAATCGGCCCCTGACGTACGCCCTGATCACCGATGTGGGCGGACAGAAGACGCAGGTGAACGGCAATTTTCTGCTGAACGCGACAGGCAGCATGAATTCGTTCGGCTGGTACGATTTCCAGTTCCAGTATTCCGTCCGGGAGCAGATCATTCAGGACGGTCGGTTCGCCAACGGCGAAGAGTACATGGATTTTGACATCGGCCCGATCGACATCTCCGGCAATATCTTCGCGGACATGCTGGCCGTCCTGTTTGACCCGCTGTTCACCTCGCTGGGGACCGAGAACATCTTCGCCAGCTTCAGCGGGCGATACCAGGCGATGGAGGAGCTCAACCGGCGCCTGGCGGATTCCCGACTGTCGGCCCTGGGGCTGGACTCCCTGGGCGAGATGTCGGCCAGCATGGTTCCGACAGTGCCGCTGGAGCTGGCCACGCTTCGCGCAGAGCCCTCCTACGTGCCCGACCCGTCCACCTTGCTGCTGCTCTTGGGCGGCGCTCCGGTCATATACGCCATGCGGCGGCGCCGACGGGCCTAGAGACTGCACGAATCCGGATTCGTGTGGAACCGGCTTTCCGGTGTGGAACCGCCTCTTCAGGCGGCTCTCCGTCCCTCCAAATCTCCAGTTGTCCAGTATCTTGTGGAGCCGGTTTTTCGGCCGATCCGCAAGTGCGTTTGGCTTTCCTGACAGGTTGGCCTTCGCCTTCGTTCTGGCACGGGAGAATAGGATCAGAAATGCAGTCGCGGTGGGGCGGTGAAGCGGGCCGAGACACGACGGCGGGTGGAGTCTGCGTTAGGAGAGACGGACTCCATACGCACGATTTCGACTTCCGTGTGAATCCGGCCGGGATAGGGGAAGTGGCCGTCACCGGGCGGAACCAGCAGATCGATCATCAGGCGGGTGCCGAGGGAGAGGCCGGGGCAGTCCGATTCGAAGCTTACGCCGCCGCCGCTCACGTCTTTGCAAACGGAGCGGTGGATGGGCGGCGATTGGGCGTTGTCCGCGGTGATGCGATACTCCAGCGGCAGCCGAAGGGCCAGTCGTTGGTGTCTGCGCCGGTCTGCGTCGCACACGGTCGACCCTCGTAGTGCCTGCTCACCTGCATCCCGCACGGCTGTTGCCATGCTCTGCTTATCGGCTGACAGGAACGGTGCCATCCCGCACAATTCGGGATCGATCGCCGGCCGATCGGGCGGTAAGAAGCGTCGTGCCGGACTGTTATGGGACTGTCGCCCGGAGGAGTGGCTTGGAGCGAACGAAACCGGCCTTGGCAGCCGTTGATCGCCGACAACACTTGCGGGCGGCTCGCGTGGCGTTCGGGAAATGGCGCGTCGGCTCGGGGCGCCGTTTCGCACAACCGTGTTCGTGTGCGTACAATGCCTTCGCCGACCGATTGCGGGCGGACAACGGCGGGAAGAAATGGCGAAACTGATCGCATCCGTGACGGGAAGCAGCCCGGAAGCGCTCCGGCCGCCGGCCGAACAGGCTTTGGCGACCGGGGCTGACTTGATTGAGCTGCGGCTGGACGGACACGCCGAGCCGAATCCGTCGTTTCGGGAATGGCTGGCCGGCCTGCCCGCGGGTCGCTGGATCGTTACGTGCCGGTCCCGCAAGGAGGGTGGCGCCTCCGACATGCCGGCGGAAGCCCGCGCCCGGTTGCTGGCGGACTTAGCGGGCGAAGGTCGGGGAATCGTCGATTTTGAATACGAGGCCTGGCGCGGCTCTGGGGCGGCACGCGAGCGTCTGGAGCCGTTGCGGTCAGCCGGGGTCTCGGGCGAGCCAAGATTGATCCTGTCGTCACACTGTTTCGAGGGCCGGCCGACGGATCCCGCCGGGCTCGTGCGGGAAATCGCGGCGGTTGGTGGGGTGGTGCCGAAAGTTGTCTGGATGCCGCAAAGCATCTGCGAGAGCCTGGAAGCGCTGGAGTTGGCACGGCGCTCGGCGGTGCCGGCCATTGTAATCTGCATGGGTCAGGCCGGTCTGCCGTCACGCGTGTTGGCGGGCAAGGCGGGCGCATACGGAACGTACAGTGCGGCACAGTCCGGCGACGAGACGGCGCCAGGGCAGCCTTCGCTGGCTCAAATGTGCGAGATGTTCCGATGGAAGGCGATCGGGCGCGACACGCGGGTGTTCGGGGTGATCGGCTGGCCGGTGGCACACTCGATGAGCCCTCTGCTGCACAACCAGGCGTTTGCGGCGGCGGGCGTGGATGCGGTGTATCTGCCGTGGGCGGTGGAGCCGGCTGGCGCGGGGTTGGAGTCGTTCCTGGATGGTTGTCGAAATGCGGAGTGGCTCAACGTGGGCGGGTTCAGCGTAACGGTTCCCCACAAGGCGCGCGTGCTGGCATACCTGGGGAACGCTGCGGACGAACTGACCCGACGGATCGGAGCCGTTAACACGCTGGTGGTCGAGAACGGCGAATACCGCGGCCACAACACAGACTACTCAGGCGCGCTGGACGCACTGACCGGAGGGGTGGGCTCGGACCGTACATGGCTGAACGACGCCGAGGTGGACGTGTTGGGCGCGGGCGGCGCAGCCCGGGCAGTGGTGGCGGGCCTGCGGTCATGCGGTGCCCGCGTGACGCTGTGCAACATCGTTCCGGAAGAGGCCGTCCGGCTTGCCGACGAGTTCGCCTGCGACGTCCGGCCCTGGGCGGATCGCGGGCAGGGGCGGGGGGTTGTTCTGATCAACTGCACAAGCGTGGGCATGTGGCCGGAGGTGGACGTCTCGCCGATGCCCGCCGAGGCTCTGCCGCATTATCAGGCGGTCTTTGACGTGGTGTATAACCCATTAGAAACAAAATTGTTGCGCGACGCAGCAGCGGCCGGGTGCCGAACGATTCGGGGGATCGAGATGTTTGTCTGTCAGGCCGCCGGGCAGTTTCGGCATTGGACCGGGCGGGAGCCGAGCCTGGAGCGGATGCGGCAGTTGGTGATTGGAGAGCTGGGCCGTCATGACGGATAGCCGCGCCCCCAACCTGGTATTGATTGGCTATCGCGGGTCGGGCAAGACCACGGTGGGGCGGCTGGTCGCCGATCGGCTGGGCTTTGTTCTGGTCGACACGGACATGCTGATTGTCTCGGAGGCGGGGGCGTCGATCGCGACGATTTTCCAGCAGGAGGGCGAATCGGGGTTTCGCCAACGCGAAGCCCGCGTCGTCCAGGCGGTCATGGACGGCGGGGGGCAGGTGATCAGCATGGGCGGGGGCGTCGTTCTGCAGGACGATAACGTACGCCGGATGAGGGCGCGCGGGTTCGTCATCTGGTTGACCGCTCCGATCCATCTGCTGTGGCAGCGGATTCAGGCGGACACCGCGACGGCGGCGAACCGGCCGGCCCTCAGTTCGTTTGCGGGCATGGAGGAAGTGCAGGTCGTTCTGGCGGCCCGTATGCCGCGCTATCGTGCCGCGGCCCACGCGGAGATCGATGCCTCGGCGGATCCGCAGACGGTGGCCCAACGAGTGCTGGATGCTTACGGCTCGTTGTCTTGAGCGGGCGTCGTCGAGTCCGTTTCCGGGGCCTTGCTTTGCAGAGGGTTCTGCAGGCCCTTGCGCTGGCAGAGGGTGTCGACCAGGGCGGCGAAATCCCGGATCCAGTAGTCGTCCAGCCGGACGGAGGCGTCTTGTCCGTCGTGGCGATACCGGAGGTTCAGCCAGCCCTTCTCCCGGTAGCGGGAGTCATCCAGATCCGTCATCGTCTCGAACGGAATCAAAGGTTTGCCGCTGATCTTCAGGCCCTGGTCATTGAGCCGCACGGAGTATGTCAGGACGCGAACATAATGCGCGATCAGGGGGATTCCGAACGCCGCCAGAACGAACGCCAGTATTTTCTGGAATCGGATGGACAACTCGGATTTGTACGCAGCGGTCGCCCGATGAATGTTGCCACGGGGGATGACGTCCCTGCCGATGGTCGTGACTTTCATCGCGACGGCCGGACCGAACCAGTACGAGGACAGCCCGTCGTCACTGCGGAAGTCGGGTTCGCCGAGCAGTTCCTCGACTTTGGCCAGGCTGGTGAGTTGGTCTGCCTGGATGCGCGCGGTGTTCTCGACGGTGACGCGCCAGTTGATGGGCGGGCGTTCCAGGGGCACCATGTCGGGCTTGTCCTTGCGGATCTCATCGAGGTTCTGCCGGGGGTAGCCGATGTAACCGTCATAGGCGAAATACACGGCGAATACGACGACCATGCCCACGAAAATGCCTTTGCGGATGATCTGTTCGAGCGTCACTCTGGAGCGGATTTCCGCCATCGGGCGATACCCCACCGTAGACGAGATGGACCTGTTGCTCTGCCCGCGATCGGGCGCCGGCGCCCAGCACCGGCAACCACATGGTTCCCGGCTTTGCCGCTTTTTTCAAGTGGTCCGGCCCCGCGGAGTGTTCATCTCGCCCCATACGGAGTTGAAACGGAGTCCGGATACGGCAATAATCCATTGCGGCACGGGCGATTGCGGCCCGGTGTCTCGTGTGGGAAGCGAGTTCCTTGATGAACAACCATCTGGGCGCGGTGTGCGATGAGTTCTACGTTAACTCCCGCCTCCACCTGAAGATCGAAGTTATGCCGGAGCCCGAGCCGGTGCTGCGCTTCCTCGAGCGCATCTCGAAGTCCTTTCCAACCATGCGCAAACTGCGGCAGCGGGAGGGCGGCGGGGTGGTGCTGGAAGAGAGCGCCCCCGCCCGGTCGCCGCGCCGCTGGCTGCGGCTGGACCCGACGAGCCTGCGCTTCGGCTACTACGCAGTTCCGGACATGGCGGACATCCGGGCCATGGCCGACGTGATTCTGGAGCACGCGCCGTATTACCTGGATTTCAGCGAGCTGAATTACGACCATCTGGACGTGACGTACGGCTTCGACCTGGATTTCCGCGGGAACCACGACCAGCTTCTGGCGGAGACCTTCTGGGCGGACCACCCGTTTGCCGGGTTGCTGCTGGGCGAAGAAGCCGCACACGTGATCGAGAGTCAGCCCTACCTGGGCATCGCCCTCACGCGCGAGTGCGATCTGCAGGCGTATGCCGAGATCCGGTCGCGCAGCTCCACCTACGAGGTGCGGGCGGATGACTACGACCCGGGTCCCATCAGCATCTACCTGACGGTGCGTCAGTACTGGGGATTCCAGGAACCGACGGCTCCGGCGGCCATACACGGCCGGCTGATCGAGATCGCCGACGAACTGGCCGGGGTCCGCGTCGTGCCGATTCTCGTCAATCCTCTCGCTCAGGCCATCGCCGGGCGCCGGTAATCTCGGTGGCGGATGCGACGCTGATGCCGGCCTGCCACGGTCGGATTCCCATCCCGGCCAGCATCCGAACCCCACTTGATCCACACACGCGCTTCCGTCACAATCCGACGGCTGGCGGCCTGCGTCAACGTCGAGCGTTGAGAGTGAGTTCATGAGCAGCGGCGGCATCACAACGCGCGTGCTGGTAGGGATGGAGGTTCACGTGCAGTTGGCCACGCGGACCAAGCTTTTCTGCGGCTGCGCGGTCGAGTTCGCCGCCGTCCCCAACAGCCGCGTCTGTCCGGTTTGCGCCGGCATGCCCGGCGCGCTGCCCGTGCTGAACCGGCAGGCCGTCGAGTATTCGATCGCGGTGGGGCTGGCCCTGAATTGCCGCATCGCCCCGTTCACTCGATGGGACCGCAAAAGCTATTTCTACCCCGACCTGCCCAAGAACTACCAGATCAGCCAGAACGACCTGCCGCTGGCGGCCGACGGATACCTTGACGTGAACGACAACGGGCAGACCCGGCGTGTGCGCATCCGACGGGCCCATCTGGAGGAGGATGCCGGCAAGAATATCCACGATACGCCCGGCTGCACGCTGGTGGACCTGAACCGGGCGGGGACGCCGCTGCTGGAGATCGTGACGGAACCGGACATCCACTCGGCCGAGCAGGCTTATGCGTTCGCCACGGAGCTCCAGCGGCTGGTGACGTACCTGGGAGCCAGCGAAGGCAATATGCAGAAGGGCCAGATGCGGTTCGAACCGAATGTGAACGTGATCATCTCGAAGGACGGAGCGGAGTACCGCACCCCGATCAGCGAAGTGAAAAACCTCAACAGCTTTCGCAGTGTGCGAGAGGCCGTTGCTTATGAGGCGCGCCGCCAGGTGGAAGAATGGCAGCGAGACAACGGCTACCTGCTCGGCATGCGCCCGAACGAAAACCGCGGCTGGCTGGACGACCGCGGGGTCACGGAATTCCAGCGCGGCAAGGAGGCGGCCCACGATTACCGCTATTTCCCCGATCCCGACCTGGCGCCCGTGGAGATTACCGCGACCTGGCTCGATTGCGTTCGCAGGCAGATGCCCGAACTGCCGCGGGTGCGGCAGGCCCGGCTGGAGAAGGACTCGCGCATTTCGCCCAAGGAGGCGGAGATTATCGTGGCGGATCGGGCGACGGCCGACCTGTTCGAGGCCGCCGTGGCTGCGGGCGGGCCGTCTGAAGCGCTTGCCCGGCAATTCGTGAACGTGTGGTCCGCGCTGGCAAACGAACGCGGGGTCACGGTGGCCGGTCTGCACGTGGACGCGACGCGCATGGGCCGGCTGGCACGGCTTACCACGGACGGAACGATCAGCGCCACCGCGGCGAAGCAGATCGCCGAACGGATGCTCGAATCCACGGACGATCCCGCCGCTCTGGCGGAGACGCTCGGTCTGGTGCAGGTGCAGGATGCGGATCAGACGGCCGCCTGGGTGACGCAGGCGTTCGCCGAGAACGAGCAGGCGGTCCGCGACGCGGCGGCCAACCCCAAGAAAGCGCAGAAGGCCGCCGGCTATCTCCGCGGCCAGGTGATGCGCATTTCCGGCGGCAAGGCCGACCCTCGCCTGGTAGGCCGGCTCATCGAAGAGCGACTGGCCCAGCGACAAATGGAAGGCTGAGATCGCAGACCCCCTGGCGGGCTGCGGCGTGGGGCCGGGCAGTGCGCGCCGGATGCGCCGGGTCCGGGCTGTTGTGGCGTCCGAACCAGCATGGAGCGCCAAGCCGGCCGCGGCGGACGAGCGCGTTCGTCTGTTCTTCCTTTCCCGCGTCGTCAGGGGTACAGGCTTTCGAACAGCGTTTCGAATGAAGCGGGATACGGCATCTCGATGCTGGAATACCAGGTGCCGCTGTTGTAGAGGTCGCTGATGTCTTCGCCCTCGTAGGCGGCGATGCGGATGTCGGTGCGGCGGTCCAGTTTGTACGGACCTTCCAGCATTTTGCGCGGCAGGCGCCGGCCCTCTTCGTCAAAGGCGATGATGATCTCCGGCAACAGCGAATACCGTTCGCCGAACCGGACAACCACGCCGTATCGCCCGCAAGCCAGACGGACTCTCGCGCCGATCGGGAACGGCTGGACGACGCTGCCGAAGATTTTGAGCACCACCGGATCGTAAAACTGGGCATAGGGTCCGACGGTCATCTCCCAGAGCGTTCGCGGCGCGGACTTCGCCTCGCGGAACACGCGTCGGCTGGTGGCGGCGTCAAAGGCATCGGCGATGCGCAGAATTCTGGCGAACAGGGGGATCGCCTCGCCGGCCAGGCCGTCGGGGTAGCCCGTGCCGTCCATATTCTCGTGATGTCGCAGGATGACTTCCGTGACCGCCTCGGGCGTGTCGGGCGGCAGAATGGCGGCGCTGGCGGCCGGATGCTTGCTGACAATCTGTCGTTCTTCCGCGGAGAGCGGGCCGGGGTGCTCGAACACCTCTTCCAGCGGCCAGAGGGAAACGTCCATGAACAGGGCGGCCAGGCCCAGCGGAGTCAGGTTCACGGGGAAACGGGCCCGGCTGTAACTGCGCAGATTGCTGCGCCGGGCGAGGTCGTGCTGCGCGAGGCCGCGAACCGCGTTGCCCACGAGCAGGCTCAGGTAAAATACGTTGGCCGCGTGTTCGATGAGGTAGCTGCCCTCCCTGCCCGGCGGGATGACCAGTGCGGCGGCGTCCGGATGCTGCTGAAGATACTGGGTAATATACGCCAGAGCCTCATGCACGCCGCGCAGCGACATGCCCCGCAGGGACATGCGGGAGGCGAACTTCTCGCGGACACCGGACAAGGCGTCCACCAGTTTCTCCCGTGCCGTCAGGGCGACCGCGCTGTCCCGGGTGTCGTCCTGGAAGCGGGTCCATTCATCCAGCACGGGATCCAGAATGTAAACGGTTGCCCGCGGATACCGCTTGCGCAGGTTATCGATCTCGACCGGGTTGAGCACTCGGCCGGCCGGCAGCAACACTTTGCGGTCGCAGATGACCGGCTTGGCCAGCCGCATGCCGGGTTCGAGCTCTTCGGGTTGCAGGTAAAGCGGCATCCACAATTCCCGCGAACACGCGCAGCGCGGCTGATGCGTGCAGGGTCGTCGGCCGACAACGCCCGAGCCGGTTGGGGCGTCCGGATCGCTGCTGATCCTATCGGGAAATCGACGGGGCAGGACGATTACGGCGCGGTGGGACCGATAATGTGTGCGGGGGCCGCGGCGGCAGTCTCCACTTGTTGCCGGCGATACCCGGCGGAATCTGCTTGGCCCCGCTTTGGGCGGTCGACGGAGTATCGAGTCACGGTGCGTCGGGACAGTACACGCTCGGTGAGTGCACGCGCTCGGTCATACATACTGGGACGATTTGGCCGGTGGGAGCGTCCGGGCGTGGTCAGGGCGGGCAGGGGTCGGGGCTGGGGCGGTTGGGGGGCTGGCCGATGCGAACCTGGCCATCGATCATGCCGCCGGTCTCGACGACGAGGGCGGGCGCGGTGACGTTTCCCCGGACTTCGCCGGTCCGGCTGATTTCAACCCGGCCACGGGCCTCGACGTCGCCTTTGACCTTGCCCCGGACGACAAGGTTCTTGGCACGGACGAACGCGGCGAGCTGGCCGCGTTTTTCGACGATGACGTCTCCGCAGGTGTCGAACGAGCGAGCGGCGTGAAAGCCCTTGATCTGAAAATCCTCGACGACGAGGCGGCGGCTGCAGTGCTTGCAGAAGACGGACATGGCCTTGAGACCGACCTCGTTGTGTCCGCCGCAGTGGATGCAGATGATCTGGCGGGTCTGTACGGCGAGGGTGGGGGTCATCTCACCCTTCGGATTGTTCGCGTCGCCGCCTTTTTCAGACCTGAGCTTTACAAACATGATGCGTTGCTCGTGTCGTCGGTTCCAGGTTCGCGAACCTCCTGGCCGGTGCGGCCCGCCGTGCCGGATTTGCCCATCCGCGGGGGGGAGGGTGATCCGGAACGGCGGGCCCACCGAGTCGACGGGCGATCGTCCAGCGGCGTTTCAGCGGGCCGGTGGCGTCCGCCCGGGCGAGTTGGGGGAATCTCCTGACCGTTCGTCCCCGAATCACTTTTTGATCATCGCCGGCTGGGGGATTCCCTTGTCTCGCGGCGCGTCCGGAGGGATCGACGGCTTGATCGGAGTCGAGCCGCCGATGGAGGCCGGCGCGCGATTCTGGTTGTTCGCTCCGACCACGCAGCGTCCGATGAACACCGCGCCGTCTGCGACCTCCAGGCGGGAGACGTTCAGGTCACCCTCGAGATTGGAGGATGCGCTGAGGCAGACCTTTCCGGAGGCGTTCAGGTTTCCCTTGATATTTCCGTCGACAGTGATGTCACCGGCCTTGACCTCGCCTTCAAGGGAAGCGCCTTCGGCGACGAAAAGGTTGCCCTTCGTCTCGATGGAGCCTTCAAAACGGCCGAGCAGTCGGACACTCTGGTCGAATTTGAGCTCGCCCTTGAAGCTGGCATCGGCGCCGATGGTTGTGGGGTAATCGTTCCCAAAGTTCCGTTCCGACATTGGTTAGGACCTCCTGTACTCTTGAACGAATGCTGGTCGGGGAACCCCCGTCCGGATCGCACGTAACGTTCCGATAACGCGATTGCTTCCCGGTTTATCGGAAAGTGAGGGGGGGCAAGTCGAGAAAAAACGCGGGCCTCCCAGGGCAGAAAACAGGCGTGCCGGCACGGCGGGAGTCGCCGACGACGGGGGTGTCAGGCCGGGGGGCCGTCGGGGGGATCCGTGAAAAGGGGCGGCGGGCCGGGCGGACCCACGGCGCCGGGGTTGGGCTTGGCCAGCAGAAGGATAAGGCGGGCCTCCCGGAGCAGTTCGTGGCCGCTGAAAAGCTGGACGCGGTATTCGCCCGGTTCCGGGAATGTCAGGCCGTGGAATTGGAGGGCGAGGTTCGCGATGGCCCTTGGGTTTTTGAACTCGACGGTGCCCGTGCCCTGCACGATGGGCTGACGGGCTTCATTGGCATCCACAACGCGGATGGTGATGGGCGTCGGTCCGTGGCCGTCGGTGAGAGAGACGTGTACGCAGAGCTGTGGGTGGGTGACGGGAAACCGGAACGTGTGGATGGTGCTGAACAGGCCGATCAGCGACTGTTTGCCCGTGATGCGATCCGTGATGATCTGATCGCACACCAGCAGCGAGAGCACGTCCGGCGCCACTTTGAGTTCGCCCATTTTCTGATCCTGCCGGGCCCGAGGCCCTGAGTGCGCGGTGTCGTTTCTTGCCACCGCGGATTGTAGCAGCTTGGGTTCCGCGCGTCGAAGATCGCAAGCGGGGGGGCGGAAGCCCCGTCAGCCGGTGGTGGCCCGGCCCCAGGAATGGCCGGCCAGCGGCTTTTCGGCCCGTGCGAGAATCTCCTTGTAGTGGGGGTACCCACCCTTTTCGGCGAATGCCTCGAACATGACCAGCCGGCGATCGTAGGTGACGCCGATGGCCTCGGCGTCGTTGTAATCGCTGGCGATGAAGCCGCCGTTGGGGGTTCCGTAGGCGTCCAGCAGATGGTGGGCCTCGGCCCGGATCTCGTCGTACGTGCCGCGAGGCAGGGTGTTCTGGGTGTCCACGATGGCCTCGAAGCAGATCCGCCCGCGATAGCGCCCGCCGAACTCATCGATGCCGACCGTGTTGGGCTGCTGGTTGTTGATGACTTCGAGGCCGACGTCGATCAGGTCTTCCACCAGGTCGTTGATGCGGCCGCAGGAGTGCATCCAGGTGTGGCAGCCGGCCGCCTTGATGGCGTCGAACCATTTCTTGTAGGCGGGTTTGAAGAACTCGCGGAACATATCCACGCTGATGAAGGCGCGATCCTGCACACCCCAGTCGTCGGCCATCGCCGCCGCGTGAATGCGATTGCCGGCGATGCTCATGCAGTTGCGAAACACGCGGATGTGATGGTCCAGCACGCGATCGATGACCTCGTGGACGGCCTGGGGCTCCGTGTAGAAGTCCATGAAGGCGTTTTCCATGCCGCGGAGCATATGCAGGCGCTCCCAGATGCCCTGCCCGAAGCAGAACATCACGAAACGATCCTCCGCGCCGGCGACCTGCGCCTCGAAACCTTCATAGCGGGCGGGGTGGTCCGGATCGGGCCACTTGTAGGAATCCAGATCCGCCCAGTCCTTCAGGGGGTGATCGATGACCTGACCGGAGTTGGAGACTTCACTCTTGCCCCAGAGGCAGCCCCATTCGTCGTGCATTCGCTGCTCGAAGTCGAAGGACCAGCCGGAAGGGTCCGGGGTCCAGACGTCGTAGCAGTCGTTGACTCCGACAACGTCGAACTTCATGGGCAGGCGCGGAGGGTTCTGGAACGTGATGGCCCGTCGGACGATTTCTTTGCGATCCATAGTCTCTGAACCTTCGGACCGGCCGGAACGCCGGCCCTACAAAACCAACCGGTCGCACAGAAGCGAGCGGTCCCGCTACGGCGGCCGGTGCCACGAGTCCTTTCCCCGAAATGACGAGGAAAGACACCGTGTATTTGTAGGCTCGGACGTTCCGATTCGCAAGCCCCGCACGACGACACGCTGACCGTGGCGGCCGGTCGGGCCGGGGAGGGGCTCCGCGGAGGGCGCCGTCGTCCGGATGTGAATCACAATCTGGGGTCCGGTCACCGCTTCAGGGGCACACGGTGCGCGCAGAAGCTTTCACAGAACCGGAGGGTGGAGGGTCTCTCGGAGAGCCTGGGCAAAGGACGCCGGGTCCGCGGCGTCGGCGAGGCCCGGCAGGGCGGCGGCGAGCGTGGTAAGAAAGGCGCGATGATCGCGTCCGGCCCGGTATTCGGGTTCCCGTGGAGGATGACGCAGGTAGCGGGCGATCCGATCCAGATCGGCGGTGACCAGCAGGCTGGCGGAATAATAGAGCAAATCCTTGGAGCGATAGATGGCGGCGCCGGCGATCTTGCGGTTGCCCAGCACCAGGTCACAGATGCCCGCCTGGTAAACGCCGTCCGCGCCGACCCGCCGCAGGCCGTCAATCAGCCAGGCGGAAAGCCGGTCGAATTGGCTGCGATGCCGACCGAACGGCAGCCCGGTTGCGACAACCGAGACAATCACGTTGCCCGGATCGATGACCACGGCGCAGCCGCCGCCGCGCCGCTGAAGAACCGCAGTGCCGTCCGCGTGGCAGCGGTCCTCGTAGAGCTCGACCGCCGGCCGGCTGCCGGAGCCGAGCACGACCACGGTCTCCAGGAGACGATACACGCGGACGCGCGTCTGCCCATCGGCGCGGGCCGCGTGGATGAGGTCGTCGTCGTACGCGAATCGAGGCGGGTCCGCGGCTGTGTTCACTTTTTCGGCGCGGCCACGTGGATGGCGGCGCCGGCCGCCGCTTCGGCCGCCTCCATGATTGCTTCCGAGATCGTCGGGTGGGGATGGATGGTCACCATCAGGTCTTCCAGGGTCGCACCCATTTCCAGGGCCAGCGTGCCCTCGGCGATGAGCTCGGAAGCGTGCGGGCCGACCATTCCCACGCCGAGGAGGCGTTTGGTCTGCGGGTCGGCCAGGACTTTGACCAACCCGTCGGTTCGCCCCATGGTACGGGCCCGGCCCAGAGCGGTGAGCGGAAACTTCCCCACGTTCACCGCAATGCCCTCCTGTTTGGCTTCCTGTTCGGTCAGGCCGGTCCAGGCGATCTCCGGATCCGTGAAGACGACGGCCGGTATGGCGCGGTTGTCAAAGGCCGACGGCTCTCCCGCCAGCACCTCTGCCACAACCTTGCCCTCGCGGCTGGCCTTGTGCGCCAGGGGCGGGCCGGGCGTGACGTCGCCGATGGCGTAGATATGGGGTTCGACGGTCCGACCTTCGGCACTGACCTCGATAATCCCCTTCTCGTCGGGTCTGATTTTGGTGTGATCCAGGCCCAGATCGTCGGTGTTCGGCCGGCGGCCGATGGCGACCAGAACCTGGTCGAACTCTTCCTTGGACTTCTTGCCGTTGTGCTCGATGGTGGCGGCAAAGCCATGGGCGGCCTTTTCGAGTCCGATCACCTTGGATTCCGTCCGGATGGCCTCGAAACGACTTTTGCAGGAGCGAAGCATGATGTCCACCAGATCCTGATCGGCGCCCATGAGCAGCTTGGGGAAGAACTCCACCATGGTGACTTTGGCGCCCAGTCCGGCGTAGACCAGCCCCATTTCCAGGCCGATGTAGCCGCCTCCGACGACGAGGAGGCGCTTGGGAATTTCGGGGAGCTTGAGGGCCTCGGCGGATGACCAGACGGGAAGATCCAGAGCGGCGGGCAGCACGTTGATGCGCGAGCCGGTCGCGATGATGCAATGACGGAAATCCACCGCGGAGATGTCCGAGCCCTCGATGTGCAGCGACTGGTTGTTGGCGAATCGGGCCCGACCGCGAATGATTTCCACGCCGCGGCGTTTGAGCAGACCGTCAATGCCGCCGGTCAGGCCGTCGATGACGGATTGTGTCCATTGCCGGAGAGCGGCCAGATCAAACGAGGCCTGCCCGAAGCGGATGCCGAACTTCTCGGCATTGCGGGCGGATTCCACCAGCTCCACCGCGGTGATGAGGGCTTTGGAGGGAATACACCCTTCAGTGAGACAGACTCCGCCGAGCTTGTCCCGTTCCTCGATGAGAACGACCTGTTTGCCGAGATCCGCCGCCCGCAGCGCTGCCACATATCCGCCGGGGCCGGCCCCGATGACCGCCACTTCCGCGTCCTGTCGTAGACTGCCCATGACCATTTGGGAAGATCCTCCGTTTGTCCGTACGTCCGCAGCCGGTCGAGTCTCCCGCCCCGCGGGCCTCGGCGACAGAGCATCGTCGCACGAACTGACTGCTTTTGCAACGTGGCCACACCCGCGGCGGCCTGCATCATTCTAGGCCACCAGCAGCAACCGCGTCGGGTCCTCCAACCGGCTGGCCATTTCCGTGACGAACCGGGCGGCCTCCGCCCCGTCCGCGATGCGGTGGTCGAACGCCAGGGTCAGGGGCAGCATTTTCCGGATGACGATCTGCCCGTGCCGGACGACCGGTTTGTCCTGTACGCGGCCCATGCCCAGGATGGCCGCCTCCGGATAGTTGATCGTGGGAATCAGGGCTGTGCCGCCGAGCGGGCCGACGTTGGTGATCGTGAACGTTCCGCCGCGCAGATCGGCGACATCGAGTCTGTCCTCACGGGCCCGAACCGCGAGGGATTCGATGTCCTGGGCGATTTCGAGAATCGTCTTCTGGTCGGCGTCACGAATGACCGGCACGACCAGCCCTTTTGCGGTGTTCATGGCGATGCCGATATGGTAGTACTTTTTGTAGACGATCTGTTCGCCAAACGGATCGAGGCTGGCGTTGAATGAGGGCGCCGTCCGCAGGCCGGCACTGACCGCCTTGACGACGAACGCCAGCAGGGTGAGTCGAACGCCGGGCTGGCCCTTGCGCTTCTCCCGCTCGCGCACGCGGAACTCTTCGAGAAGCGTGACATCGGCCTCGTCCATATGGGCCACATGGGGCACGAGGATCATGGCGGTCGTCATCTTGTGAGCGACCTTCCGCCGGATGGACCGCAGGGGCTCGCGCTGCACCGGTCCCCACTGCTCGAAGTCGGGCAGTTCCTCGAGATCGAGGAACGGGATGCCCGCCCCGGGAGTCGACGAGGCTGGAGGCGCCGGGCGAACGTCCCCGCCGCGCCCCTCCCTGCCTGCGTGGCGGCCGGCGAAGCGGGTCACGTCGTCCGGGGTCACCCGGCCATCCGCCCCGGTGGGCGACACCTGGTTGATGTCGATCTTCAGCTCGCGGGCGAGTCGACGGGTGGCCGGCGTCGCGACCGCGCGACCCCAGACGGCCGCCGGAACGCGTCGAGGCGCATCCGCCTTCGCGGCGGGAGGCGGGACGGCCCACTCGGCGGAAGCGGCGTTCTTCGCGTGGGTCGGCGAACCGGGTCCGTCGGTTGCGTCAATCACCGCGATCACGTCGCCGACCGAGATCACGCCGCCCACGGCCGCCCCCAGGGAGACGATCCGTCCCGCCCGGGGCGAGGGAATCGTGACGGCGGCCTTGTCCGTCTCCACGGCGACAAGCGGCTCATCTTGCCTCACCACGTCACCGGGCGCCACGTGCCAGCGGAGGATCTCTCCTTCGTGAATGCCTTCACCCAGGTCTGGCAGCCGAAACTCGTACACGGTTTCCTCCACGCCGCTGTCCGCATCCGCTTAGAAGTCCAGGGTTTCCTCGATGGCCCGGGCGATCCGGCCGGCGCTGGGGAGATAGGCGGCCTCTCGGGCGAAGTACGGCGGCGACACGTCGTAGCCGGTCACGCGCCGAACGGGAGCCTCCAGGTGCATCAACGCCTTGTCGTTGATTACGGCGATGATTTCGGAGGCGACGCCCAGAGTCTTGGACGCCTCCTGCACGACCACGCACCGGCCCGTCTTCCGAACGGAGGCGGCGATGGTCTCATCGTCCATGGGGGCGATGGTCAGCAGATCGATGATCTCGATGCTCACGTTGCGGCGCGTCTGCACGTTCCGGGCGGCCTCGAGCGCCGGCCGCATCATTGCACCCCAGGCAATGAGCGTCAGGTCCGTGCCCTCCCGGACCACGCGGGCTCTGCCGATTTCGAGCACTTCGTCTTCTTCCGGGACATCCTCTCGAAACGCCCGATACGACCGCTTGGGCTCCATGAACACCACCGGGTCCGGGTCGCGGATAGCGGCGACCAGCAGGGCTCGCGCATTGCGCGGGGTGGACGGGATGACCACTTTCACGCCGGGAACGTGAGCATAGGTTGCCTCTTTGCTCTCGGAATGGTGTTCCATCGCCCGAACACCCGCGCCGTATGGCATGCGTACGACCAGGGGAACCGTCCAGTGGCCGTGGGTTCGCATCCGGAACCGCGCGGCGTGTCCTTCCAGTTGCGGGAACATCAGGTAGGAAAACCCGGAGAACTGCATCTCCGCCACGGGCCGCAGGCCGGCCAGCGCCATGCCGATGGCGGTTCCCAGAATGCCGGATTCCGCCAGCGGGGTGTCGATCACGCGCTGTGGCCCGTATTTGTCCAGAAGCCTTTCCGTGACGCGGAAAACGCCCCCGATCCGCCCGACATCCTGGCCCAGAACCAGGACTCGGTCATCCCGGCCCATCTCCTGATCGAGGGCCTGGTTGATCGCCTGGACCATCGTCATCTCAGGCATGGTGAGACTCTCGCGCGAGATTGGCCATGAACTCTGCCCGCTGCTCCTGCACCCGGGGGTGGCCGGTGCCGTACACATGCTTGAACTGCTCGTCGGGGGGCGGGTCTTCACGACTTTCCAGCGCCTGGACGGCCGCGTCGATTTCCCCCTTCACTTCGTCCTCCAGGAGTGCCTGTCGATCGGGATCCCAGAACCCCCTGGTCTCGAGGTAGGCACGGAACCGAGGTAGCGGGTCGCGCTGCCACCATTCCTGCAGTTCGCTCTGCGATTGGTACCGGGTGGGGTCGTCGGCCGTGGTGTGCATCATCAAGCGGTATGTGACGGCCTCGATGAGCGTGGGGCCGCCGCCGGCTCGGGCTCGATCCAGTGCTTCCCGGGTTGCCTGGTACACGGCCAGTGCGTCGTTGCCGTCCACCAGGATCCCGGGCATGTCATAGGCGATGGCCTTCTGGGCGATGGTGCGGGACCGGGTCTGGGCGCTGCGCGGGGTGGAGATGGCCCACTGATTGTTCACGCAGAGGAAGACCACGGGCGCCTGCCAGACGCCGGCAAAATTCATCGCTTCGTGGAGGTCCCCCTCGGATGTTCCGCCGTCGCCCAGAGATGTCAGGACAGCCGACCGTTCCCCGCGGTATTTCATTGCGTACGCGATTCCCACGGCATGGAGCGTCTGCGCCGCGACGATGGCCGAGGTGGGCAGGGTGCGTCGGGCCTCCGGGCTGATGTTTCCCTCTTCGTAGCCGGCCCAATACAGCAGGAACGTTTCGAGCCTCTCTCCGCGCAGCAGCCGGGCGCCCAGGTCGCGATAGCCGCCGGCGTACCAATCCTCCGGTTGCAGGGCAAAGGCGGAACCACAGGCGGCGGCCTCCTGACCGGTGCAGAGCGGAAACGTGCCGAGCCGACCCTGTCGTTGAAGCTTGAGCATGCGCTGATCCGCCTGACGGGCCAGTGTCATCGCCCGATACAGCCGCAGCAGTTCGGCTTTCGAAAGATCCGGCTCGGTAGCGGGCGGCGCGTGGCCCGGATCGTCCAGGACGCGCAGCGTTGCGATACGGAAACGCAGGTCTGACGGGTCGGGGCAGAGTGTCGCCGGCCCGTTGTCGGTGCATGAAACACTGCCGTCACAGGGCATGGATACGCCTCTTCGGGAACGAGATAACCGGGGTGAGAACGCGCCACCCGAACGAGTGACTATATGGATCGCGCATGGGGGCGCGGCAAGTCGCTCGACCCAAAACTGAATCCCGGTCGACAACTTGTGACACGGGTGGCCGGATACCCACGTTACGGACTTGGGCGGCAAAAAAAGCAGCGCGCCACGGTTCAGGCACAACTCGGTATTCGCGGAACGGTCCTGGGCGGGTCGGACGGCGGGTTTCCTGCCGCTGATTCTGGCCGAATGTGCCGGACGCCGGGCCCGGTCCAGGGGTGTCGCCGCACGCTTGACTCCCCGCCGGGATCGTCAATACTCCGGGCTCGTGGGTGTCTTGATTTCGTGAATCCCTGAATGAGGGGGCGGGTATGGGCCGTCGAATCGTGATCGTGGGCGGCGTCGGCGCGGGGGCCAGTGCGGCCACGCGGGCACGCCGGTTGGATGAGCAGGCGGAAATCACCATTTTCGAGAAGAGCGGCTACGTTTCTTTCGCCAACTGCGGCCTGCCGTACTACGTGGGCGGGGTCATTCAGGACCGTGCGAAACTGCTCGTGCAGACGCCGGAGAGGTTTTATGACCGATTCCGGATCGGCGTGCGGGTGCGGCACGAGGTGACCGCCATCGACCGCGCCGCCAAGTGCGTACGGGGCACGAATCTGGCCTCGGGAGAACCGTTTGAGCAGCCGTATGACAGACTGATTCTCTGCCCCGGCGCGGACCCGGTGATTCCGCCCATGACCGGCACGAATGCGGCGAACGTGTTCGTTCTGCGAAACATGGAGGACACCGACGCGATCTACGAATACCTTGCCAAGAACACGATCCGGTCGGCGGTGATCGTCGGGGCCGGCTTCATCGGGCTCGAGGTGGCGGAGGCTCTGGTTCATCGCGGCGTGCATGTGGACGTGGTGGAATTGCTGAATCAGGTGATGGCGCCGCTGGATGCGGATATGGCGGCGGCCGTGGCCGGCCATATTCGGGAGCACGGTGTCGGTCTGCACCTGGGCAGCGGGCTGGAGTCGCTGGCGACCGTGGGCGATCGGGTCGAGGCCGTTGTGCTCCAGAACGGGACGCGGATCGAGACGGACATGGTGCTGTTGTCCATCGGCGTGCGGCCGAACAGCCGCCTGGCGGTCGAGGCCGGACTGGCCGTTGGAGAGCGTGGCGGCATTCGGGTGAACGCATCCATGCAGACGTCCGATCCGGACATTCTGGCGGCGGGGGATGCTGTTGAGATCGTGCATGGCGTCAACGGGCAGCCGACGCTGATCCCCCTGGCCGGTCCGGCCAACAAGCACGGTCGCCTGGCGGGCGAGATCGCGGTGACGGACGTGGCGCGCCCGGCGGCTCGGGTGTTCGGGACGGCGATCGTGAAGGTTTTTGATCTGACGGTGGCGTCCACCGGATTCAGCATGAAGGCGGCGGCTCGCAGCGGGCAGGCGGCCCGGCACGCCACAATCTGCCGGGCGCACCACGCGTCGTATTACCCCGGGGCTGAGTCCATGCGGATCAAGATTGTGTATGATCCGGCGAACGGTCGTCTGCTCGGCGCGCAGATCGTCGGGCGCGAGGGGGTGGATCGCCGGATCGATGTGTTCGCGGCGGCACTGCATTTCGGCGGCACCCTGGACGATCTGGCCGAGCTGGACCTGGCATACGCACCGCCGTACGGCTCGGCGAAAGACCCGCTGAACATCGCCGCGTTCGTGGCCCAGAACGAGCGGGCGGGTCTGGTGGTGCAGACGGATCCGGCGGAGCTGGAGAAATTCATTGCGCAGGGCTATCAGCTCGTGGATTTGCGCACGCCGGAGGAATACGCCGGCGGGAGCATCCCGGACGCGGTGAACATCCCCCTGGACGAGCTGCGGAGCCGCATGGGAGAGCTTCGAGCGGACCGGCCGGTGCTGGTATTCTGCCAGATTGGGGAGCGAGGCTATATCGGCGCACGCATACTGCACGGCCGGGGTCGCAAGGACGTTGTGAATCTTGTCGGCGGCTATTCCTGGTACAAGGAGCAGCGCGGCTGATACTGTGGCCGGCGGCGGGGAGGATTCGTCGTCGCAGGTGCCTTCCCGGCTCCCCGGGCAAGTCAGTCGATGTCATGGAAGGTGAGGGTGTCGCTGGCGGTGTCCAGGGTGGCGACGGATTTGGGGTTCGCGCGGTGAAGGGCGCCGGGATTGATGACGCGGCAGCGGCCGATCCGCTCGTCGCGTTTGCAGTGGGTGTGCCCGTGGAGGATGTAGTCGGCGGCTTCGTCGCTCACGGCTTCGTGGAAGGCCCGTTCGTGCCCGTGGACTACCAGGATCGTTTTGCCATCGGCCTGGATGGGGGCCGCGTCGGGCGCGGGAATGCCCACGGATTCCAGGAAAGCATTGATGCCCGCGCCGGGCTGGTCCATGTTTCCCCAGACAAACCGGCAGGGATGTCCGGCCAGTTCGTCGAGCACGGATTCGTCACCGATGTCTCCGCAATGGACGATGAGGTCCACGCCAAGACGCTCGAAGAGTCTGACGGCCCGCCGCACGGTCAGATAACGGCCGTGGCTGTCTGATAGAATCCCAATCAGCATGTCGGTTCTCCGCCGTCTTGCGAAGAATCGCCGTGGCGTTGAACGGAGCATCGTACGCGACGGGCGGGTTGCCGGGCAAGGCGTCTGTCGCCCGCGTCTTCGCGTTGACGCCGGTGTCGCGGGCTGACTACAATCCCCGCGATGTCCGCTTCACCCGGCTCTGCGACTTCACCGATGGGCTCGCCGTCCTCGCGTCGCGATGAGTCTGACGTGGACGCGGCGCGCATGTCGTTTGGCGACCATCTGGATGAGCTCCGTTCGCGGCTGATCAAGGCCCTGCTGGGCGTGGTCGTCGGCGCCATCGTCGGTCTGTTCTTTGCCAAGGAGCTGCTGGCGTGGATTCTTCAGCCGGCGCTGGTGGTTCTGCGGGCCTGGGGGCAGGAGACGACGCTGCAGGTGCTCAGCCCGCCGGACACGTTCATCATCTACCTGAAGGTCGGCCTTCTCTGCGGCGTGATTCTCGCCACGCCCTGGGTGCTGCATCAGATCTGGCTGTTCGTGGCGTCGGGGCTGTATGCGCACGAGCGGAGGTTCGTGCGGACGTTCACGCCGGTTTCCGTGGTGTTGTTCGGCGCGGGCGTGCTGTTCATGTATTTTCTGGTGCTGCCGGTCGTGCTGAATTTCTTCGTGGCGTTCAACATGGACATTCCCATGCCGCCGACGCAGCCGAACTGGCTGCAACGCCTGATGATCACCGGCAAGCCGCCCACGTCACAACCGACGTTCACCGCCGCGCCGACGACGATTCCGGTGGTGACCCAACCCCCGCGGAACGCCGAGCCGGGCGCCGTCTGGTTTGACGCCACGACCGATCAACTCCAACTGATGGCGCCCGACGGCGTTCGAAGCCTGTCGATGCGGGCGGCCGACACGCCCATTCCGGTGCGCAGCGAGTTCGGGCTGAACTTCTACGTGTCGTTCGTGCTGTCGCTGGCCCTGGCGTTCGGGCTGGCGTTCGAGGTGCCGGTGGCGGTGGTCTTTCTCGTGCTCACGCGGATCGTGCCGGTCGCCTGGTTCCGGCGGTCCCGGCGGTACGTGGTCTTCGGCACGTTCGTCGTGGCGGCGATCCTCACTCCGCCGGATGTGCTTAGCCAGATTCTCCTGGCCATTCCCATGCTCGCGCTGTTCGAGGGAGGGCTGTTTTTCGGGCGCATGATTGAACGCAACCGCTGAATGGGCCGCGGCTCACCGGGCGTGCAGCCGCACCGCGCCAATAAGCTGCCGTACGGACGACAGACCCCGGCGGCGGAGATATTCCGTCAGGCCGTCGCAGATTCGCAATGGCGTGGCGGGATCCACGAAGAGCGCGGTCCCCACGGCCAGGGCCGTGGCGCCGGCGAGCAGGAACTCGACGGCGTCGCGCCAGGTTTCGATTCCCCCCATGCCGATGATCGGGATTCCGGCCTCTCGGGCCACGCGGCTGTGGACGGCGTGCACCATCTGGACCGCCACGGGGCGGATGGCCGGCCCGGACAGACCCCCCACGTTGTTGGCCAGAAACGGTTCCCATGTTTCGACGTTGATGGCCATGCCGCGCAGGGTGTTGATGACTGACAGGGCGTCGGCCCCGCCGCGCACGGCGGCCGCGGCGCAGGCGGCGATGTCCGTGACGTTCGGGGAGAGTTTGACGATCAGACAGCAGCGCTGCACGACCGGGCGAACCCGCTCCACCATGCCGCACAGCCGGTCGGGGTCGGTGCCGAATTCCAGTCCGTCGGACACGTTTGGGCAGGATACGTTCAGTTCCAGGCCGCGAATGCAGTCAACGGAATCGAGTGCCCGGCAGACGGCCACGTAATCCTCGACCGAGTGGCCGGCCACGTTCGCGATGACGGGAATGCTCAGGGTGCGCAGGTACGGCACCTTTTCGGCGAGGAATCGATCCAGACCCACGTTCGCCAGGCCGATCGCGTTGAGCATTCCGGCCCGGGTTTCGTGGGTGCGGGGCGGGGGGTTGCCCTTGCGGGGTCTGATGGTGATCGCCTTTGTGACGAACGCCCCGAACCGGGTGAGGTCCGCATACGGGGCGTATTCCTGCCCATATCCGCTGGTGCCGGAGGCCGTCATGAGCGGGTTGGCCAGCGTCATGCCCGGCAACTCGACGGACAGATCCACGGCGGACATCTCGCTTGGGGTGTTCATGAACGTCAGGATCGGCGACGGGCCGGGGCTAGTCAACCGGGAAGGGGCGTCGCCCTGGAGCCGGGCAACGGAGGCAAACGCTCGGTGAATAAGCTCCGGCGGCGGGGGGCGGCGGTCTGGCATGATGCGTGCATTGGAGGTGCATCATGTCGGATCGCGTGGGGTGCTGACAGCGAATCGTGGCGGCGCTGGAGGCGAGCGGCCTGAGCCAGGCGGAGTATTGCCGGCGGCGTCGCCTGAACTGTCAGACCCTGATCTACTGGGTCAAACGCCTGAGCTGCTCGCCCGGGTTTGACTCTCCGGAGCGCGGGCCCCGGTCGGGGTCTGATTGTCCAAGCTGGCCACTCCGATCGGAACTCAGTCGTCCGGGCCGACCGCCGCGGCCGGGGTTTAATTCTTCGGACCGGGCCTCCTGTCCGGGATCGGGTTGTCCGGACCGGCCGCTGCGGCCGGGGTTTGGTTCTTCGGCCCAGGCGCTGCAACCGCAGATTGATTCTCCGGGCCGGGCGCTCCGGCCGGCTTCAGCCGGCCAGTCAGTGCCCCCGGCTTGAGCCGGGGGAAGAAGCCAGCTCCCCTCACTCCCTCTCTGTATTCTCCCTCTCAGCCGGCTTCAGCCGGCTTTCTCTCGATATACGAAGATTGTCTGAGGATTCGGACCCGTCCCCGTTCCTCCACATGCGCGGCCTCATCGCCCGCCTTCCCCGCGACGAGGGTCCCGCCTCACTCCTGCCCGCTGCCTGGAAGGCCGAGCAACTCGCCCCCTCCGCTCTCGTTCCTGCTTCCTGATATCCGTCAACTGTCCCCGTCCACTCACACCGACCAAATTGTCCCGCTGTACACGACCGAGCGCTTGCGGAAAGGGAGCATGGAGTTCGTCACTTCAGAAGGAATTTCGATACATGGCTGGCGACTTGAGCCTCGCCGGCTTCCGCCGCAAGACAATTGACGACGTACTCGGGCAGCAATATCGTATGCTTGACAAACTGGAAGTTCCGTACACGCGAGTCGCGTATTGAGGATTCGCCATGTCGATACTTCGGAACCTGCATCCAGGGTTTGTGCTTGCGGCCTGTGAAAGCGCGGCGACAGAAGACGCGATCGAGAGGTTGAGGGAATTCGCCAGGGTGGGGGTTCCGGAGGATTATGAGGACATTGTGCGTGAAGCCACGGAACCCGAGATTCAGTTGAGAGATCACATCTACATCAGAGTCTGGGGCCCGGACGGTTGCATCGACATGAATCGGGTGCATGAAATTCAGCATTTCCTACCAAACTCGCTTGCTGTTGGAGACGACGAGGGTGGTCGTGCGTTCATTTACATGACCGGCTCTCAGGGCTTTGGGCTGTACATCGTTGGCTTCGGCGCGTTGGCGGTTGAGGAAGCTGACTTTGTGGCGCCCTCTTTGAAGGATCTGCTCACCGAGGGAACAGGCGTGGAGAACCTGTAGAGAGACGCAGGACTGGACCATTGGGCCACTCGCCCCCTCCGCCCCCGGGCCTTGCCCCCTCAAACGCACCCCGTCCACTCCCACCGGCCGAATTACTCCCGTGTCGGTGACCGGGCGTGTACGCTACGGATGCAGATCGAAAACCTGACCAGGCAGAGGAATCCGCACGTCCCGGTAACCGCGCCCGCGCATGACCTCGGCCAGCTTCTCGGATTGGTCCGGGTCGCCGTGGATCAGAAAGGCCGTACGGCAATCGGCGGCGCGAGGCGCCGTCCAGTCCGCCAGTTCCCGGGCATTGGCGTGGGCGCTGAAGCCGTTGAGCACCTTGACGGCGGCGCGCACTTTGTACATCTCTCCGAAGATGCGCACCTGTGTGGCCTTTTCCACCAGACGGCGCCCCAGCGTGTTCTCGGCCTGATAGCCCACAATCAGTATGGTGTTCCGCGAGTCTTGAATGTTGTTCTTGAGATGGTGCAGAATGCGCCCGAACTCGCACATGCCGCTGGCGCTGATGATGAGCATCGGGCCCTTGCGGGCGTGCAGAGCCTTGCTTTCCTCGGTGCTGCGCGTGTACTCGGCCCAATCGCTCAGAAACAGACTGCCGGTTTCCGCGCGGAAGCCGGCGGCCTCGTCGCCGAACACTTCCGGATGACGCCGGAACACGTCGGTGGCCCGGGCGGCCAGCGGGCTGTCCACCACGACCGGCGCCGGCCGCTCAATCAAACCGGACTTCAGGAGCTGGTGGTAGTGATACACGATGACCTGGGTTCGCCCCACGGCAAACGCCGGCACGATGACCTTTCCACCCCGACGAAACGTCTCGTTGAGCACCTCCGCGAGCTGTTCCCTCATGCCCTGGTTGTTCGGCGTCAGTCGGCCGCCGTACGTGCTCTCACAGACCAGGTAGTCACACCGGGGAAGCGGGGCCGGGTCCCGCAGAATGGCGCGCCCCGCACGACCCAGGTCGCCCGAATAGACCAGCCCCACGCTGCTGTCCAGCGACAGTTCCACGACGGCCGACCCGAGCATGTGTCCGGCCTCGTGCAGGGTCACGCGCGCCACGCCATCCACCTCAAACGGGGTATTCAGCCGCTTCGGGCGCAACAGCGGAAACGTGATCGCCGCGTCGTCCGCCGTATACAACGGCGCGATCGGCGCGTCTCCGCGGCGGACCCGCTTCTTGTTCCAGTAGGCCGCGTCTTCCTCTTGAATGTACGCGGAATCCGCCAGCAGAATCTCCGTCAAATCGCACGTGGCGGACGTGGCGTAGATGGGACCATCGAACCCCTCTCGAACCAGCCGGGGCAGCCGCCCGCAGTGATCGATGTGGGCATGAGAGAGGATCACGGCATCCAGCTTTCGCGGATCGCACGGAAACGAGCGGTTTTTCCGATTGGTTTCTTCGCGACGACCGTGGAACAGGCCGCAATCCAGCGCCAGCAGCCGCCCATTGCACTCGATCAGATGCATGGAGCCGGTGACTTCCCGGGCTGCCCCGTGAAAGCGAATCCGCGTGTTCATCCGTTGCTTTCCCCGAAACCTCCACCCGGCCCGCCGCCTCTTACGCTTCCGCCAGCCCCTCCCGGATCGCGAACCGGGCCAACTCCACCCGATCGTGGATGTCCAGGCGGTTCATCAGGCTCGTGGTATGGCGGTTGATCGTGTTGACGCTCAGGTGCATCAAGCGGGCGATTTCCTTCTTGGAAAGGCCGCGCGCCAGGTAGCGCAGCACCTCCATCTCCCGATCCGTAAGCGTGGATACCCGCGAACGGGTCGGCCGGGCCAGCCGGGCGCCACGGGCGTCCACCACGATCCGGGACTGGACCTCCGGCGAGAAGTAGGCGACGCCGGACATCACTTTGTGAATCGCGGCGATGACGGATTCTTCCGGCTCGCTCTTGGTCACATACCCCCAGGCCTCCACGGCCATCGCCATCTCGATGTACCGGTCGTGGAAAAACGCGCTCAGAAAAATGACACGCGTTTCCGGAGAGTGTTCCCGAATGGTCTGCGTCGCCTCGAAGCACAGCATCCCCGGCATATCGATGTCCATGAGCACGATGTCCGGCTTGTGCTGAATAGCCTGGGTCACCGCCTCATCCGCCCGCCCCACGCTGGCCACCACCCGCAGATCCGGGTCAGCCTCCAGTCGTGTCTTGAGCATGCCGCGGACCATGGCGTGATCGTCCACCAGCATGATGGAAATCGGTCGTTTCATCTCGGATCCCTTTCTCCACTCTCGGCTTCAAGAGCATCTACAACGGCCTCGACCAAAGTCGGCATCTCGAACGGTTTGCGCAGGCAGAAGCTACTCCCGGCCCCGGTCGGCGGCGTCACATCCCGGCCGGCGACCACGTGCAGAACCGGTGTGCCGTCCCCATCCTCACGCAGGGCGCGCAGAATGCCGTCGGCGCCCGCGTGTTCGTCGTCGACAATGACCAGGTGAATCTCATTGCGCTTCTCCCGCCACACGCGGAGCCCGGCCCGCCCGTCCGGCGCCTGAATCACCGAGTACCCGGCGGACTGCAACGTGAGCGCCATCAACCCGCGCACATACGGGTTCTCGGCTACCAGCAGAATGCACTCCCCGCGTGCCTGCCGCCGGATCGGACAGACCGCCGCGACCTCCTCCGTGTCGGGCGACTGCCCCGGCAGCGAGACCACCATCATCGTTCCGCGCCCCGGTTCGGACTGCAGATCAATTCGCCCGTCGTGGTCGCGCACGATCCCATGGGCGATGGACAACCCCAGGCCCGTGCCCCGCCCCCGGGGCTTCGTGGTGAAGAAGGGCTCGAACACGCGAGCCCGCAGTTCCGCCGGTATGCCGGTCCCCGTATCACACACAATCAGCCGCACCACCGGGCCGTCCGGATCACCGGAGTTCTCCTGCCCCGCCCCGGCCGCGTCGCCCTCCCGGGTCACGGAAACCTCCAGCACGCCGCCGTCCGGCATCGCGTCGCGGGCGTTGATCACCAGGTTCATCAGCACCTGCTGAAGCTGCGCGGGGTCCGCCTCGATCCAGGCAGGCACACCGGGCAGACTCACCTCCAGTTGGATGGACCTGGGCAGCATGTACTGCAACAGCCGTGACCACTCGTGCACGGCGACGCCCAGATCCAGTCGCTGCCGTTGCGTCGGCGCCCTCTGGCTGAAGGTCAACAGCGATTGCGTCAGCTCGTTCGCCTGCGCCGCCGCCTGCTGGATGAGCTGCACCGCCTCCTGCGCCGGATGCACCGGCGGCAAAAGGCCCGCCGCCTGGTGCGCGTGGCCGCGTACGACCGTAAGCACGTTGCGGAAATCGTGGGCCACCCCGGCCGCCAGTTGCCCGATGGCTTCCATCTTCTGCGCCTGGTGAAGCTGCTCTTGCAGGGCCGCCTGATCGCGATCGGCACGCATTCGCTCAACCACCCGGGCCAGACGCTCGGCAATCACATCCAGCAGATGCTGCTCCTGCGGCAGAAACGGAGCCGGGCCGTCCGGATCCACTTCGCCCAGGTAACACACCTCCACAATGCCCGCCGTTTCGCCACGCACCACGATGTCGCTGGATCGCCGACACGGGGTCTCGCGGAACGCCGCCGTGGTGAAATGGCGACCATCCAGAATCACACGGGCGGCCGTCTGCCCGGGGCGTTGCGAGGCCGGAGGGATCATCTCGACCGTGCCCTGCACAATGTCCTCCAGAGAGGCGTCCGGCTGCTCCACGAGATCGGACACGGCGAACAGACAACGCATCTCCTGAATGCGTTTGTCCAGATCGTCCGCCCGACGCCGGAGCATCTCCTCCATACGGACTCGCTCGGCCACATCCTCCGACAGCCTCTGATTGGCGGCCGACAGATCGGCGGTCCGTTGCGCGATCCGGGCCTCCAGGGCGTCGCGCCCGGCTCGAAGCTCCGCCTCCGCCTGGACACGCCATCGGAGCTGACGGCGCATCGCCCAGACGCTCGAAAGCATTCCCACGGCCAACGCCACGCTCACCAGCATAAAGAAAACGGTGCTCCGGTTCCAGGGTGTTCGGCTCTCGTGAGACAGCGTCAGCACCGTGTCATGCCCGGGCGGATCCAACGCTGCCTCCTGCACCAGACGGCCGCTCACCTCCTCATCCCGATCGCGCCCGGCCAACAGCCCGTCCACATTCGTCAGGCTCACGCGATACGGCTCTGTCAGCGCGTTGCGCGAGCCGTCCAGCGCTTCCTGCAACAAATCATCGCACGAATACACGCCGCGAAGGACGCCCAGGAAAGCGTCATCCCGATACACCGGAACGAAAACGTCGAAAGCAGATACGCCGAACGACACCGAACGAGCCCGGGAATACTGGATGCTTCGGGACGGTCGCCATCGGGAAAGCCACTCATCCGAAGCCACAGGCAGCCCCTGCTCGTCGCCCGAAGCCGCAACGCTCGGTCGGCACTCCCGCCATCGCTCCGCGAGACCTTCATCCAGCCAGCACACCCCCAGCAGCTCCTGGTGATCTTCCAGGAGTCGGCGGATCCCGCCCCGTACGCCGGCCTCATCCGCCAGGCCCTTGCCCAAGGCATCCCCAAGCGCCCCCAGAGCGGAACGGGACAACGCCAGACGGTTGCGCAAGGCCTCGGCAATAGCTTCCGCGCTGTGCCTCAAGCCTTTCTGCCGCTCCCGGAAGCTCAGCTCCGCCTGAAGCCAGAACCCCCCGGTGAAGAGAATCAGAAAGACTCCGGCCCAAACGGCTGGAGCCCACCAGGCCAAATGCTCGCTACGGCGTGACGGGTCACGGGCGATCATCAATCAAAGACTCCCGGGACTCATTGCCTCCCGGAAGAACACTCCACGCGGACTGCAGGCGGGCACCAAAGCGCGAACGCGGACGGGAATCAAGCAACATCAGCCCCCCACACGCTTCAACGCCTCCGCCAGATGCTTTCGACGGGGGAATAGACCGTATATGCCCCCGGTATGAACGAACAGCACGTTGCCGCCCGGATCGAACACGCCCCGGCGCACGTCCCGATCCAGGGCGTACAGCGCCTTGCCCGTGTAGACCGGATCCAGAAAGACGCCCGTGCAACGCGCGAATCGCACCATGAAGTCCAATTCCTCGTCCGTACTCACCGCATAGCCGCGCCCCGCCCCGTCCAGCAGAGCGATGGCGTCCGGATCGGCCTCCAGGTCAATATCCCAGTAGTGGGCCGTCCGGTTGATGTAATCCACCAGCGACGCCCGCCACTCCCGAATCGTCCCTTCGATAATGACGGCCACGTGTCGGGGTTTGAGCCCGGCCAGTTCCCGGCCGATATGAGCCCCGACGAACGTGCCGCCGCTGCCGCAGGCGTGAACGATACACCCAATCCCCCGCGAGTCCGCCTCCAACTGCTCGGCTATCTCAGACATGGCGCGGCAATACCCCAGGGCGCCGACCTCGTTGGAGCCGCCGGAAGGCATCACGTATGGTCGCAACCCCTGTTGCTCCAGCTCCGCGGCGATTTCCAGCATCCGGGCGTGACGTTCTCCCGACGGCATTGCCTCCACAATCCGTACTTCCGCCCCCACCAGCCGGCTGAGCAGCAGATTCCCATCCAGCTCCGAGGGCTCGTCCCCGGACAGCACAACGACCGATCGCAATCCGCACAATGTGGCCGCCACGGCGGTGGCCCGGGTATGGTTGGACTGAACGCCACCACAGGTCACCAGCGTGTCACAACCGCGGGCCCGCGCGTCGGCAATCAGGTATTCGAGCTTGCGGACCTTGTTGCCCGACAGGCCGCTGCCCGTAAGGTCATCCCGCTTGAGAAACAGCTTCGCGGATCCGAGATCCCAGGCGACAGGGGTAATCGGCGTGGGCAGATGCGCCAGAGTCACGCGGGGTCGCTCGATGAGATGTTTCAGATCGGACATGATCTCTTCCTTTCCCTCGTCAGGCATCCCCCACACACATCCGTCATGCCTGCGGAGGGCCATGGGAGCCTGGCGGAGATGCTCATTTCCGCTCCCGACGATCCGGACGCCCCGTCACCGCCCCCCGCGCACCCGCCCGACCAGGGACTGGGCCGCCGTCTTGATGCCCTTGACCATGCTCTTGAGGGCGTCGGGGTTCGGCGCGTAATCCATCGCGGTGTCGAAGTGAACCAGTTCCTTCTCGACCAGTTCCGACAGCGACAGCGTGAAGCTTCGCATGCCCTCCTCGATGCTCTGTGCGATCACCCCGGGCAGGTCCTCGTCCTCCTCGTGCAGGATCTTGTCCCGGACGGTGGAGTTGTTCAGCAGCACCTCTGTGGCCGGGTAACGCGAGTTCTCCGTAATGCCCGGCAGCAGTCGCTGCACCATGATCGCCTTGAGGCTGTTGGCCAGGGACGATCGGATGAAATCGTGCTCATCGCGGGGGAAGAACTCGAGAATGCGCGAGAACGTCTGCTGCGCGTCGCTGCAATGGATGGACCCCAGCACCAGATGCCCGGTCTCGGCCGACTGGATGGCCGCCTGCATGGTGGCCCGGTCGCGCATCTCGCCGATGAAGATCACGTCCGGATCCTGCCGCACGACGTAGCGCAGGGCCTCGGCGTAATCGGGAATATCGATGCCGATCTCCCGCTGCGAGATGATCGCCTTCTTGGGGTGGAACACGAATTCCACCGGGTCTTCGATGGTGATGATGTGGCACGCCCGCCTCTCGTTCACCACTTCCAGCATGGACGCGAGCGTGCTGGATTTGCCGCTTCCCGTGACGCCCGCCACCAGGATCAGCCCGTCCATGCTGTGCTCGATGGTCTTTTCGTACACCGGCGGCAGCGTCAGCTCCGAAAACGTGGGGATTTTGCTCTGCACCCGCCGAATGGCGGAATGCATCTCGCCCGTCGCCCGGAACACGTTGATGCGGTACCGGTCGCCCGTCGGGCCCGCCGCGGAGAAGTCCAGGTCGCCCCGCTCGTCGTACTCGTGCCGTCGCGCCGCGGGCACCAGTCCTTCCAGCATGCCCTCCACGAACTGCGAGTCCGGCAGCGGCGGGACCCGCACCTTCTGCAGATGGCCGCCCACGCGGTAGTACGGAGCGTACCCCACTTTCAGATGCAGGTCCGAAGCCCCGAACTCCGTCATCTTGCTCAACAACTGAATCATGAACTCGTGCGGATTGCGTTCGTCTGCCATCACCTCACCTCGTGCGGGCGACTCTGTCTGAAGATTTCATCCATCGGCGTCCAGGCCCATCAACGCAAGGCACTGATGAGAATTCCCGCGACTCCGGCCAGCGCTACCGTCAGCGTGATCGCGAACAGCAGCAGAAACCGCCGGCTGGCGCGGTCCATCGTCGCGGCCAGGCGGTCGTCCCGCGCGCTTGCCTCGCCTCGCATCTGACGCAGCGCGTCCGTCGACTCCGCGCACGACTGACCCAGCGCACAGATCGACTCCCGGAACGTCCGCAGAGACTCGGTGATCTCCTCGTCCGTCCGGCGCGAGCGCTCCACCTGTTGCGACACCACCGCCAGCGACTGCCGCTGGGCTTCCGTCAGCTTCGAAAAATGGCCGCACAACTCTTCCAGGCGGGCCGCCCGGTGGTTGCCCGCGTCCAGGTGTTCCACAATCGCCTGCAACGCCTCGCTCTGCCCACCCACCGCCCGGGAGAGGCTGGACCTGTCCGCCGCCACCCGACCCAACGAATCGGCGATCTGGGCGGACCGCTCCTCCTGCAGCGTGAAGTGCACATTCAGCGAATCGCACATGTTCACGACCTTCTCAAAACCCTCCTCCAGCCGGGCCATCGCATCCTCCCGGGCACGACGGCGAACCAGCAGCGGTGTCGGGCGGCCGGAGGCTTCCGCTTCCGCCGGCTCCGGCAGATCCGCCTCGGCGGACTCTGCCATTCCGTCGCCCGACGCGCACGGCGAACCCGCCCCCGACGGCCGGATCCAGTGTCCCACCCGTGTCCAGAATGATGCCCGTTGCATGGCGTCCTCCTCCTTCCGATCAGCCGAATCCGGAGGAAACGGACGACGTTCGGCGACCGACAAACCCATCATACCGCACCCGCCCGCGCGGTCAACGCGACACACGCCGATCCGGCCCCTCAACCGACCGCCGACACGCCACCCAACCACGCGTAAGTCCGGGCCGGCGGCAACAGATTCCACACGGACTGTATGGCACCCCGTCCGACGCGTGCGCCAACTCCGCTGCCGCCATGGAGTTGGCCCCGGGCCGCGAGCCGCCGCCCTTGAGCGGTGCCCGCACGCACGTGCGCGCCGTGCCTGACCGCCAACGGCAGTCAAACCCATCCTTACGAATGGATCGTCCGACTGCCCCATCCGGCCCGCCCTTCAAAGACAGTCTGTTGCGATTGAGCCGAGCGACCGCCAGACACCGCCTCACGGCTAGAGCCTCGATTGTCTGAGGCCTCCGTCCGTCCACGAAGCCGTGCGCCCCGGCCCACCACGAGTCCTGGCACCCGCCAAGCGCCGCGTTCGGCACAAGGAGCCGACAGGCACGCTCACCTTCGAACGAGGAGACACGGAGCTCGACAACCTCGTCCCCCAAATGGACGCGCGCCCCAACCCCCAAAAAAGGTCTTGGTCCGCGACTATGAGAAGGCCCAAAGCCGAGGTATCATTCTCGCACGCCGCCAGGGAGGGGTTCCGAAGCGTTCTGAGCCCACAAGTCTCTGCGACGGCGTAGTCAGCAAAACGGAGTATCCTCATGCACGCGGTATCCTGGCTCGTGCTTCTGTTCCTGTCCGTTCCTCTGGGCGCGAAGGAGCAAGTCCCCACCTCCCGGCCGGCGGCCGTCTCCAGCTTTGCCATCGTGACAGACGAGGAGACGTTTGCCGTGGCGGAATCGGCCTTGCGGGCCTGGGCCGCCGCCATTGAGGCGGACGGCCTCCCGGTCCGGCTGATCCACGACGCCTTCGCCAAACCCGAGGACGTGCGCGCCCTGCTTCACTCCCTTTACCAGGGCGATCCGCCTCTGGAGGGAGCGGTTCTGGTGGGACGGATCCCGGTACCCATGCTCCGCGACGCTCAGCACCTCACCTCGGCCTTCAAAATGGATCAGGTGCGCTATCCGATGCGGCGATCCTCCGTGCCCTCAGACCGCTTCTACGAATGCTTCCAGTTGCGGTTCGATCCTCTCGGCACAGAGGAGGAGGAACCGTGGCTGCACTACTATTCGCTCCGTCCCGACTCGCCCCAGCGGATTGAGAAGGATATCTACACCGCCCGGCTCTTCCCGCCTGCAGCCGGACCCGAGGGCCTGGCTCGTCTGAAGGCCACCATCGAGCGCCTGGCCGCCGCCCGTCAGGCAAAGCCGGTCCCCCTTCGCCGAGCCCTCGTGGTGGGCGGACACGGCTACCACTCCCAGTGCCTCGAGGCGTGGATGGCCATGCATGTGGAGCTTCGCCAGATCCTGCCGGGTCTTCAGCTCCCCGGAGGGAGGCTCGCCATGTACTATCACTCCAGTGGAATCGACCTGAAGGAGCGAATCGTCAGGGAGCTGCAACTGCCGGGCCTCCAGCTCGCGCTCTTCCATGCGCACGGCGCGCCGGACGCGCAATACCTGCTGGGAGCGCCCGTCCTGCCCACGATGGACTCTCAGATCAACGCAATTCAGCTCTCCCTGCGCCAGCGTCTGCGAGGCGCGCGCGAGCAGGAAAAAAACCCGGCCGAGACCCAACTCGCCCTGATGGAAGACCATGATCTTCCCCTGAGCTGGTTCAAGAGCGCCTTCGACGACGCGGTCATCGCCGCCGACGAGGCCGTCGCGGCGCGCAAAGAGATCACGGCACGCGAGATTGCCCAGCTCGTTCCGACCCCGCAAGTGATGCTCCTGGATCAATGCTTCAACGGCCGTTTCATCGACTCGCCGTCCGTGGCCCAGGAATACCTACACGCGAACGGCTCGGTTCTGGTCGTGGTGGCCAATACGGTCAACGTCCGCCAAGACCAGTGGGCCGCACAGTTCCTCGGGCTGCTGGCCCACGGCGCCCGCGTCGGGCAGTATCACCGCCTGCACACCTATATCGAATACCACCTCATCGGGGATCCAACGGTGCGCTTCTCGCCCCAAACCCGTCTCGACGTCTCAACCCTGCTCCACCGGGATCCCGACGCGCGCATCTGGCGAGCCTGGCTGGGGCAGCCGGACCCGTCCTTGCGCGCGTTGGCGGTGCATTTCCTGGCGGCATCTCCAGACTCCCAAGCGGCCCTGCTCGAATACCTCTCTTCGGACCCCTCGCCCGTGGTGCGCATGGAGGCTCTGCGCGGCCTGGCCGCCTCCCGGAGCGAGACATTCCACCAGGGTCTTCGGATTGGCCTGGCGGATCCCGCGGAGCCCGTCCGCCGGCAGTCAGCCGCCCTGATGGGTGACGTGGGCTTGGATTCCTTCGCAGGTCCGCTCCTGCAAGCGGCCCTCGGCGACTCGGGGCGGCGTGTGGCTTTCAGCGCCGCCGGCGCGCTGGATAAGCTTTCCCCTGAGGCGGTGAAGGCCGCCGCTGCCGAATTCCTGGCCCACGATCCCCTTGCCGCGGCCGACCCGGCGCTCCGGGAGCGGCTCGATCGGATTCTCCGGACCGGTCCGGTCCGCAGCGGCGACGTCGATACTCTGGAAAATCGGGAGGAACCCCTGAAAAAGCGCATCCAGGCCGTCCGCTCTTTTCGCAATCTTCGAGCACACGACCTGGCCGACCGCCTGCTGGCCGTAGCTCTCGCACCAGACGAGGAACCGACCCTGCGGGCTGCCCTGGTCGAAGCGCTGGGCTGGTTCACGCTGTCCTGTCGGATGCAAGACATCCTTGAGGGTGTCGAGCGGCTGGCCGACGACCCCAACGCCCCGGAAGAGGTCCGGATGGAAGCGCTGCGGACCCGGGCGCGGCTGCTGGCAGGGCCCAATGAACCCTGGACCCCGTGAAACCTTCAGACGGAAGGCGTTATCGAAGGGAACCTCTTGATGCCTTTTCATCGAGGCTCCTGCGACGACAACTCCGTCGGGCGTCGCGACAGCAGGCAGTCACGGCGAAACGAGGATGGACTGTCACTTCCCGCACCACGCGGGCGGTGTCAAACGGCGAGTAGGAAGACACATCCGCGCCGATTCCGGACCGCTCGCCACAGGGGGGGGCCGGAGAGTCGCACGCTCTGCCAGAATCACGCACCGGGCGACCGGTGGGCCGGACTACTGCGGGCCTTTGAACCGGCCTTCGAACGTAGTCCAGTCCTCCAGATCCACCACGCCGTTGGTATTGAAATCCACCGGGGCACAGGGGCTGTTGGCCGTGATCGTCACATCGAAGCAGGCCTGGAACTGCCCGGCATCCCACAGATCGACATCCCCGTCCTCGTCGAAATCACCTCCGTAGCCGGCCAACTCTGCGGCGTATACGTTCGACAGGGGATCGAAGTGATGCCAGGTGAGCTGGTCACCATACGCGTTGAGGGCGTCGATGTTGATCTCGACGTAACCGATGGGACCGGCCTGAATCTCGGCCTCGGACAGAAACACCTTCAGTGAGCCCGCCGGATCACTGGGGTGGAAATAGAGAATCGAATCCACATCATTCCGGCGATCGTAGAAATACACATTGCCATCGGGGGCATAGAACAGATCGTTGAACTCCACGGTACCTATCTTCCCCGTGGCCTGCCAGATGTCCGTCCGGTCAACCACGAGGCTGAGCGTGCCGTCCGAGGAGTCGCGCTTGAAGATCGACCCGCTGATCGTCGGAGCGCTTCCGTGATAACTCAGCGTCCAGTACAGGTTCCCTTTTCGGTCAAACGTCATTCCGCCCGACACGTTGTTGATCGGGTTCGCGCCGTAGAGCGTCTGAAAGTCCGTGCTGGAGATCAGGGTGGACAGCGTACCTGCCGCGTCCACCGTCAGGACGCTCTTGCTGTCCTCATCGTACAGAACCATCTCCCCCGCAGGCGAGAAGGCCGTCGCGCTGATCAGGCGGGCGGAAGCCAGTCCGGTGTGAGCTCGGATCTGGGCGTTCGACACCAGAACGCTCAGAGCGCCGGTCGTCACGTTGACGCGGTACACGGCGTCCGTCCTATGATCCAGAAACTGCAACTGTCCCGCCACGATCCGCATCCGATTGCCCGGAAGAATCGTATCAGACAGATCCCCGCCAGTGAACGCTTTCCACTGGGCGTTGGAGACCAGAATCGTGGTCAACGGCATGCCCAGGAAGTCGTCCACGCGGGTGATCTGAGACTCCCATTCGGGCGTGATCTCGGTTTCTATTCCGCGGATGACGGCGTAAACGGTTGTACCGTCAAAGGCGTGCGCGCCGAGATAATTGTATTGTGCCCCCACCCGCATGAGGTGGAAATCGACCAACGACTCGATGGTCCTGGCCGGCGCGAAAGAGATCGGTGTCAATACCGCTAATGCGGACAAGATCACTGCTCGTTTCATGATATGGTTCTCCCGTTGGCCCCAACTTCCGTGCGATCCGCCCGTTTGTGGCATCCTGTCGGACCCGCCACACTTCTTTTGTTTTTCGCGGCGAACGGGCGTCAATCCGTCCCAGGAGTTCGCGAACCGACCGCCATTGCAACGGCGGTCGGTTCGGACCCTCCTGATCACTGAAACGTCTCATCGGCGGGTGTCGGCGCCCTTACCGCATTCTGCGCCGCACCAGAACCAGACTTCCGAATGCCAGCAGCGCCAGTGCGGCCGGCTCGGGAATCGAATAGTACCCCTGGTTTCCCTGCGAGATGGTGGAAAACGCAAGATTATTCGTGCCCGCATACCAACTCAGCGGATCCACGATGCCCGTGCCCGCCGGCCCAGCCTCCAACTGCGCCTGGGTCAGAACGAAGGCCAGGGTGGACGCCGGAACGGCCGCCGTGGGATCAAACGACAGGATCGCCTTCGCGGTGGTGTCCCGGAAGTACACAAGGCCGTCGGGGGCATAGAAGATATCGCCGAATCCGGTGTTGGCCGCGCCCGTAACCGCCGTAATGTCGGCGGTCGACAGGATTTCCGTGATCGCGCCTTCCGTGTCGCGGCGCCACATGCTGCGTGACGTCGTGTTTCCCCAGTAGAGGTTGTTGGAGGCGTCGTACGTCAGACCTCCGCTCACGGTCATGTTGCCCTGGGCATTCTGCAACTCGGTGCTCGAAATCAGAAGGGACACACTGCCCGGCCCCGTCGTGACGAAAACCTGCTTCGTGTCCGGCTCATAGAAGACAAACTCGCCCCAGGGCGTGACACCGTTGTTGACCGCCATTCGAGCACCGCCCGTCTGGGCCATCAACTGCGCTCGGCTCAGGTAGACCGACGGAGTTCCCGTGGTCATGTCCACCTTGTAAAGCTGGTGCGAACGCGTATCCGAGAACATAAGATCGTTTCCGACGAACGCCAAGGTGTTGCCGGGCAGGATGTAGTCCACCCCCATCCCCGCCCACGCCGGACCGGCGGTGTCCGTCAGAGCCACCGACGTCGGCGTGCCGCCCAGATCCGTTGTCTTGATCACATAGGAATGGTAAGGGCTTGCCGCGCCGGCCCTGACGATACTGTAGGCCGTGTCGCCCTGGCTGTTGCAGATCTGGTGCAGGCTGATCGTCGAATCGACCCCCTTCATCGTCGAAAACGGAATGACCTCGATGTAGTTCGCCTGCGTGCACACGGCAAACGCCAGAACCAGGCTTGCCGCCAGAAGCACCTTCACTTGCTTTTCTGCCATCTTTCATACCTCCTTCAAGAGAGAACGGTTTTCATGCGTTATCAGGGGTTCGACCCAGTCGGCGCGATCTGCAAGATCGAAACGCACCCCAGGCAGCCAGATACCCACCGAAAAAGAGAGCCGGTGCCGCCCCCGGCGGCCCATGCTCTCTCTTATACGCAAACCCTTGTCCCGATGGGACTATTCTATCGAAACGTCCCGAGCCACGCAACCCGGCCGGCCCCATTTTCGTTCCTCAGTGCGTCTGGCGGGGCTCGCACTCCACGGCCCTCCGCTCGTCGCCGAATTGGCGATGCCACGGCCCGCGGCAAGACAATCGTGGGTCAGGGGGAATCCGAGCGGAACCAAACACCACTTCCTGATACGCCCGTCCAATAACCACGACGCGGAACGATTCTTCCATCGAGCGCTGCCGGCGCTCGTGAAATGGGCCACGGCATGCCCGAACACGGTGCATGCGTGCATAGCCGGACCAGGACGTCGAAGCGCCAAGGCGACACCCCCTCGGGGATGCCAGACGGCGGTGTGCGAAAACGAACCACCCCACATCATTCGCAGATCAGCACGAAACCAGACCATCGAATGGACCCGACCGGCCGAATCTGGCGATCCGTCCTGCGTGGTGATTCCGTCAGAACGCCTTCTGGGTCTCAGACATCACCTGAAAGCCCACGGCCAAATCCATGTGAAGCATGTTGACGCCCCAGCCATACCCCCTGGGCTTCTCTTCATTGTTGGCTTGAGTACGAGGTCGCGTGGCGCCGCCGCGGTGCCAGTATACCCATGGGTGCGCACGGTGCGAGCCCGTGTTGGAACCCTGCCCCCACTGCTCACCATGAGCCGGAATGTTCTCCGTATCCGGGCGCGCCTCCCCACTCTTGTACGGCATCAGGCTCCAATTGTCCGCAACCAAAGGCGCCGGCGTACGATCTGTGTAACTCGATGATGAGCTGGACGGCAGCGCGACGTTCCTGCCCGGTTTGTAGTTGAAGGGATTCTGCGTAACCTGGTCGTTGGCGTTATACCAATATGTGTTGCCGTAGTCCCGCTCGCGCCCATACTTTCCGCCACCCCTGGCGGCTTCCATGTCACTGATGGCGTAGTCGTTCAATGGACATATCCAGGCTTTCGTGTTGCTGGTCTTCATTATGCGCATTTGCTCCAGCATCGCCGGCAGCCCGAACTTCTCCGGAGTCCCTCCGTCGAAGACGCGACCCGGTGCCACGCGAAAGCTCGCGCCGCCCACGGCTTTCCAGGAGGGATACACCTGTCGGAGATCCTCCGCGGCGTACGATCCCAGTGCAAGCCCGATCTGGTGAAGATTGCTCCTGCACATAGCGTTCCGCGACTGGTCGCGGGCCTTCTTCAACGAAGGCAGAAGCAGGGCAATCAACAAAGCGATAATCGAAACGACCACCAGCAACTCAATCAGCGTGAAACCGCTTCGGCGGGTGGCCCGGGCCGCCCGGGACACTGCGGCACCTGTTCCGATGGAGGAGAAACGTCGCGCACACATGCTGCTCTCCGGATCTGGGGACCATCTGAGATCGGGATCCCGCTTCATCACTTTGCATCACCCTGTTACCGCACAGCCCAACACTTCGTGGATCGCGATGCCGTTGCCCCGTACCGTTCTCTCGGATCGGACCTCCTATTGTACCCTCCAGCCCCCGGCCGCCGCAACCCATTGGCGATACCAAAGTCGACCCACTCTCCGCGCTATCGGCAACCTCACCCTCCCCAGACCACGGCATCTCGGCTGTCGGCACGGTATCGGACGGCAAAAAGGGACCTTTCGGAACAGAATCACAGACACACCCAAAGAGCGCGACTCCGAACGCCGCGCAGCACCTCAATCGCTGATGGCGACACAAGGTGTGACGCGCTATCGCCCAGCACGACTCCGAGCGCGAACTGACCGCGGAGGCTGGCCGCTGACGAGCGCTGACCCCCATCCAGTCTCGCGGGCGTGTTTGGCGGCCCCGGCCGTGACTGGTCTCGGCCAGCCCGCGAACCACACCCTCCTCGTACGGTTCGATAACTCTTGTTTTAGAAGACTCCGCGGCTCCCGTGATGTCAGCTACGCTTGAATTGTCGCTCCAACTCGGCAAGTGTGAAGCGCAGCGCGGTCGGACGGCCGTGCGGGCAACTCGTGGACTTCTCGACGGCCTCCCGTTGCGCCACCAGCGCCTCCACCTCCTGCGGGGTCAGCGGATCGCCGAACTTCACCGCCGCCTTGCAGGCCATCATGGACAGCATGTCCTCCAGCAACACCTCCGGCGTGGGCTGGTTGCCCCGGTCGGCCAGCTTGTCCAGCACGTCGCGAACGAAGGCCGGCACCTCCGAGTCTCGCAAGACCGCCGGCACGGCATTCACAGCGATGGAGTCCCGACCGAACGGCGTGATCTCCAGGCCGAGCCGCGTCAGCAGCTCGGCTTGGACTTCCAGCACCTCCATCTGCTCCGGCGTCACGCGGACGGTCTCCGGCAGCAGCAGCCGCTGCGAATCCAGCACACCCTCGGTCAGGCGACGACGCAGCCGGTCGTACATCACACGCTCGTGCAGCGCGTGCTGGTCGATGATCAGGATGCCCTCGTCTGTCTCCGCCACCAGGTATGCATTGTGGACCTGCAAGGCGCGCGGCCGAGGGGAATCAGGAAGCGATGACGTCAGCCTGTCGCTCTCGGACGCCGGACGACGATCCGGTGCGTCATGCAATGAACGCCAGAACTCCGCCGCTCCATGTCCGTGTCCGCCCGTCGGGCCGCCAGACCCCGGGGTCTCCGCCAGGCGCCGCGCCGGCAAGCCGGCCCCACCGCCGCCCACGGTCCGCCCCTCATCCGGCATCCGTCGATCCCGCGCCTCGGACCAGGCCGGCCAGTCCTCCTGGGTATCCGACCGCGTCACACGTTGCCCCAGCCCTCCCGTGGACGGCGTTTCCGAATCGCGCATCCGCAAGGCCGGGGTCAGGTCGCAGCGAAGGAACTTCTCACGCAAAGCCGCCAGCACCTGAGAGTGAATCAGGTTGGAGTCTTGCCAGCGAACCTCGATCTTGGTGGGGTGGACGTTCACGTCCACCATGGCCGGATCGATTCCCAGAAACAGAAAAACCACCGGATGACGACTGGGCTCCATCAGCCCGCGATACGCCTCACGCACCGCATGCTGAATGAAACGATCACGGATGAACCGGCCATTCAGGAAAACGTATTGCCAGTTGCTCGCCGATCGGGACCGCGCCGGCGGAGCCACGTAGCCATGCACCCCCAGACCGCGCTCCTCCCAGTCAATCGCGATCAGTTCCTTGGCCAGCTCCGGTCCGCAGAATCGTCCCACCCGTTCCCGAAACGACTCATTGCCCGGCCACCGATAGGTTACCCGCTGGTTATGCTGGAGGTCGAAGGCGATTTGTGGATGGGCCAGGGCGATCCGGGCAAACTGTTCGTTCACGTTGGCGGCTTCCGTGCTGGCGCCTTTGAGAAACTTGCGCCGGGCCGGCACATTGAAGAACAGGTCGCGAACCTCCACCGACGTGCCCACCGGGCACCCGGCCGCCTGCGCCAGCTCCACCTTCTCCGACACGACGACGATTTCGTGTCCGGCCGTGGCATCCGGCGTCCGCGAGCGGATGCGCAGCCGCGAGACCGCCCCGATGCTGGCCAACGCCTCGCCGCGAAAACCCATCGTGCCGATGGCGAACAGGTCGTCCTGGTTCGATATCTTGCTGGTGGCGTGCGGCAGCACCGCCAGACGGAGCTCGTCTTCGGCCATACCGTCGCCGTCGTCCGTCACGCGGACAAGCTGCCGGCCGCCGTCCTCGATGTGCACGCTGATCCGCCCGGCTCCGGCGTCCAGCGCGTTTTCGATCAGTTCCTTGACCACGCTGGCGGGCCGTTCGATGACCTCGCCCGCGGCGATCTTCTTGACCAGCTCATCCGAAAGAACGCGAATGCGACCCATATCACCCGCCCATCCATCGGTGACCGTCCGACACTCCAGCCCGCGGGTGAGAATCGGGGGACCGTGCCATCGTTTCGTGGAAAACACTGTTGCGCCCGCCCGCCGCGAGTATAATTCCCCGGCACAAGACCGGCAACGATTGGTCTCTCTGCGAGGCGGCGCCGTGATTCGAACCCTCATCATCCGACAGCCAATCGCCGAACCGTTGGATGCATTGTGCGCCCGTGCGCGCGCGTGCGGGGCGTCGGCGCTCGGGCTGGCTCTCGCACCGCCAGACGCGCAACACCAGGACATCTCCCTGGACGAAGCCCGACGCATTCGCGAGGCGCTCAGCGGCCTGGAAAGCGGAATCAGCACCGTTGTTGCCTCGCTGACGCCGCAAGCCCATTTTGGCCATTCGGAAGCCTCCGCACGCAACCAGGCCATGGGGCACGTGTTGGCCGCCCTGGAACGCACGGCCTGGCTCGGGGCTCGCGTGCTGGTTCTGGATGCTCCGGCTATCGTCGCTGCGGATTGCACGTACGCCGCGGCGCTGAACGGCATCCATGCCGCGTTGCAGCGGCTTCGCCTGGCAGCCCAGCGTTTCGGCGTCGAATTGGCGATCGCCGCGCCCCAACCCCGGTTTCTGCTGAGCCCGGTGGAGCTTCGTAACCTGCTCGACCAGCAACAAGACTCGCACACCACCGCCGCCCTGAACGTGCCCGCCTGCCAGCAGATCGGATTTCCGGAAGACTGGATCCACTGCCTCGGCTGGCGCATTGGCTGTATCCTTCTGCACCACGCAGAGTTAAAGCCTGAGGTTCCTTCCCCAGTCCCGCCGACCGGGATCGTCGACGCACTCCAGGGTGCTGCTCTCTCCTGCCCTCTGTGCTCGGTGAGTCCGGTAATTCTCGAAAGCTTCGCTCGCGCCTGAGTCCGACGGAGGGAACGCCCTCGCCCTCCAATGCAGCCACCCAAAATGAGCGGACGATGGGGTGAGTGCCTCCTTTGCCGACGATCCGGGCTACCCCCGTTGTCATAAAGTGTCGGGAACACTATACTTCTATAGTCAAGGGTAGGCCTCGGCACGGGGGCGCGCCAGCCGTGAGCCGGCGTGTGAGGCTCCGGAGAGGAAATTTCGTGGCGAGCCCTGTGCAACCGGGGTCGCTGGGATGGGCGCGGCGAAGCAGCGGTTTCACCCTGATCGAGCTGCTGGTATGCGTGGGGATCATTGCGCTTCTGCTGTCGATCCTTCTGCCCGCCTTGGGCAGCGTTCGAGACCAGGCCAAGAGCCTGATCTGCATGGATCACCTTCGGACAACCACGTTTCAATTCCGCCTGTTTGCCGACCCGTACACAGCCGCTAGCCGAGGCCGGAGTTCCGACCTGGTCTCTCAGTTCCACGCGGCGGATTTTCTCGACAGCCTGTATAAGACGGACAGGTTCTGGACCCATCCGGGCGAAGTGCGGATCGACTTCAAGCCCGGAGAAGAGCCGATCCTCTGCCCGGCCGGCCCGCGGCAACTGTCCCGGTTGAAGGGTTCTCCGGCGCACCGGGGCGGCGTCGTTCCGCAACAGAACATCAGCTACTCGATGAATCGCCGGCTGTTTGAAGGGCCTACCCGAACCGGTATGCTGGCTGCGGTGCGGGTGCCCGAGCGGGTTCTGGAGCGTCCGCAGGTGCCGCTGATGTTCGACGGCGACGGCGTTCGGTCCGTGCAACTGCGAGGCGGCGTGATAGACACGTTGTTCGCGGCGCCACCGCTGACCAAGGAGCGGTCACCGTATTCGACCGGCTCGTTCTGGCATCCCGGCAAGCGGCATCGCGGGCGAATGAACATCGGTTTCGTCGGCGGCTTCGTAGTGACTACCCGGGACCCCTTCGCCGACGGGAGCTGGGACTGGGCCTACCATCCGCCGCTCGAGAACCCCGGATAGGCGGTGCGGCGCGCTCCATGTCGCTTCAGAGCAAATTCCGCGTTCTTCTGGCCATCTTCGGCGTCTCCATCCTGGCCAACATGCTGGTCTCCATATGGTGCATCCAGGTTTATCTGGACGGCGCGGTTGCCCAGTTTCGGCAACACATGGACAGCGCAAACGAAATCCACTTCGCCCATACCCAGCTCAACGAACTCATGCTGGACCTGGCGGCCTACGCCACGGGCGCGTACCCCGAACCGGCCTCTTCGCTCCAGCATATGGCGGACGATGTGGCCGACCGATGTGTCCGGCTGATCCGAGAGCGCCAGAATGATCTTCTCTCCGACCAGCAGGACCGTATCCTACGGGATGCGGGCGACCTGCGCCGCCTGACGGGGGAGTTCCTGCGTCTCGTCGACGCTGGAGAAAAGGACGAAGCCCTTGCCGTTCTGCGGCAGCATCTGGACGCCGAATGCGCCAGAACCCTCCGCGAGGCCCTTGCCTCCGCGGCCCGCTCCGATGACTGGACCATCACGCAAACTACTCTCGGCATTACCCGAACCCAAAGCCAGATTACGGCCCTGCTGACGGCCAATGCGATCGGCGCGTTCCTCCTCTCGGCGATCGGCGTCCTGCTGGTGCGCGACTGGGTCCTCAAGCCCGTGGAGTCGCTGGCTGTCGCCACCGACGAGCACGCCCGGGGCAATCTTTCCCACCGGATCGAGGTTCACCGGCAGGACGAGCTGGGGAACCTGTCGCACGCCATGAACCGCATGGCCGACTCTCTGCTGGAAATCCAGAAGCGGCTTGTCCAACAGGAACGGCTGGCCGCGCTGGGGGCGGTGGCCTCCATCGTCGCACACAACATTCGCAACCCGCTGGCCGGCATCCGCGCCTCCGCCCAGTCCGCCATGAACGCTCTGCCCGAATCCGGCATGGAGCACCAGCGGCAACGTCAGATCGTCGAGACGGTGGACTCGCTGAATCAGTGGCTCAAGCTGCTTCTGCTGGTGAACCGACCGCTGGAACTCGACCGCCGGCCAACGCCCGTATGCGAAATGGTGGAGGCCGTGCTCGCCACGCAGCAGGCCAACGCCGCGCGCCGGGGCGTTGCACTGCGCTTCGAGGCGGCCGGCAGCGGGTGCATGGTCCATGTGGACCCGCGTCACATCGAGCAGGCCATCCAGGTGCTCGTGGACAACGCGCTGGACGCCTCGCCGCCGAACGGCCAGGTGCTCCTGACGGCCGCACCCGTCGCCGACAGTGACCGATGGGTCGATCTGAGCGTTCGCGACCAGGGTCCGGGCATCCCGGCGGACGTGCGGGATCGGATTGCGGCGCCCTATTTCACGACCAAACCCGGCGGAACGGGAATCGGGCTGCATCTGGCAAAGAAGGCGGTAGAATCTCACGGGGGCGAAATCCGCTTCGAATCGCCTCCCGGGGGCGGAACGAGCGTAACGCTCCGATTGCCGACACGCGACTTCGTGGGAGCGTGCGATGGCCAGGATCCTCCTGCTGGACGATGAAACCTCCGTGCTGCACTCCATCGAGCTGCAGCTCGCCCGGGCTCAGCACGAATGCCGCTGCGCGCAGACCCTCGCCGACGCACGCGCCCATCTGGAGGCCGGCGCACCCGATCTGATGATCGTCGACATCCGCCTGCCCGACGGCAACGGGCTGGACCTGGTCCGCGAAATCCGTCGGGACGGATTCTCGTTTCCCATCATCGTCCTGACGGCCTTCGGCTCCATCCCGAATGCCGTCACCGCGATGCGCGACGGCGCGGATGATTACGTCGAGAAACCGGTCGACCTGGACCAGCTCTCCTTCATCATCGAGCGAAATCTGGAAACTCAGCGCCTGCGCGGCCGGGCGGAGTTGTTCGAGCGCACGCAACCGGAACCGGGTCGTGGCGCGCCGATCATCGGCCGGCACGCCAGCCTGCGAAGGGCCCTGGACCTGGCCGACAAAGCGGCCAACCCGGGCGTCACTGTCGCCTCCGAGCTCCCACCGGTGCTCATCGTCGGAGAGACCGGGACGGGAAAGGACCTGCTGGTTCGCCACATTCACGCGATCGGCCCCCTCCGCGAGGAACCGCTGGTTCACATCGACTGTGCCGCCCTGCCCCGGGAATTGATCGAATCAGAACTGTTCGGCCACGAACGCGGGGCATTCACCGACGCCAAGACCTCCAAGCGCGGCCTGCTGGAAATCGCCTCCGGCGGCACGGTTTTCCTCAACGAACTGGGTGAACTGCCTCTGGAACTGCAATCCAAGCTCTTGACCGCCCTGGAACGCAAGGTGATCCGCCACGTGGGCGGCACGCGCGACCTGCCGGTGAACGTGCGGATCATGGCGGCCAGCAACGCGGATCTGGTGCAACGCGTCCGGGACCGGCAGTTCCGCGAAGACCTGTATTACCGACTCAACGTCTTCCTGATCGAGCTGCCGCCGCTCCGGTCGCGCGGCGACGATGTGTTTCTCCTTGCCGACCATTTCCTCACGGCACTGGCCCACAAATACCGCCGGCCACTGGCTCAGTTCTCCGCGGCGGCCCGGGACGCCGTGGCCCGCTATCACTGGCCGGGCAACATCCGAGAGCTTCGCCACGTCCTGGAGCGGGCGATCCTCCTGACAGACCGGCGGATCGAGCCGGAGCATCTGGGCCTGCCCGGCGCCTTGACGGCGGTAACCCCGCCCCCGCCGGAGACGGCAAGCCAGTCTTTCCCGGAGAACATCACCCTGCCGGAACTCGAAACGCTGTTCATCCAGCGAATCATGCAGAAAGCTCGGGGCAACGTCTCCCGCGCCGCCCGCCTTCTGGGTATCAGTCGCGGGGCCCTTCGCCGCCGTCTGGAGGCCTCCGGCACGGCCTTCGACGACGACTCCCGCACCGGTACGGAACGATAGTCAAGCTTGTGCGCCGGTTTCTGAGTCCGTGGTTCCGTGCCCATCCTGGCGCGACCCGGTCTCGCCAGACAACCGACGCCACCGCGAAAGAAGCCAAATCGATTCCATCGGCCCGGGAGGTGTCGGGACGCGTCCTACAACGGCTGCACCTGCAGCGCCACGATGGTCTGATCGTCGGTGGGGCGCTGGCCGGCTTCGTGAGCGCGAAGGGCGTGATGGACGGACTGAACCACACATTCCGGTTCGCCGCCGCATCTCGCCAGAGCACGCTCGATCCCCGACTCGCCGAAGTGCCGTCTGGCCGGATCGACCGCGTCGGTGATCCCGTCGGTGAACAGCACGAGCGTCTGGCCCACGCGGAGCTGAATGGTGGCCTTCTCGTATTGAAAACTCTCGTTCACACAAAGCGGCAAACCGCCGACGGCGTTCAGGCGAACCAGCGGATCTTCCGGCGTCGGGCCTTTGAGAATGGGCGGGCAATGTCCGGCTCGCGCGTACGTGAACGTCAGATCCCGCGGATGGAAGAAGCCGAGCACCGCCGTGACGAACGAGGCTTCGACCCGCTTGGCATACAGATGCCGGTTCACGTGGCCCAGCACTTCCGAGGGATCGGCCGTCCGGCTCGGATACGAATGCAGAATCGCATGCAGCATCGCCACAACCACCGCGCCGGCGGGACCGTGCCCGGAGGCGTCGGCGATGACGATGCACCAGGGATCGAGAGGATCCTGTTGGGACCGGCCGGGCTCCGGATCGATGGGCAGCATGTCGTAATAGTCCCCGCCCGCCCGGTCATACGTCTGGTAACTGGCCGCGATGGACAGCCGGGGAATCTGCGGCATCGGCTCGGGCAGCATGGCCAACTGGATCCGGGCGATGCGGTCGATCTCGCTCTGGATCCAGCGGTTGGCCTGCTGAAGCTGCTCGCCCACCTGGAGGTTGGCCATCGCGGCCCCGAGCAGGCTGGAGCGAATGACCAGTTCGTCCAGGCGGCTTGCGCTGAATGCCGCTTCGTCCGCGGAAAAAACGATCGACCAGCCGCAGATACGGTCTCCGTCCGTTCTCGGCGCCAGCATCGCGGATCGCGCGTCGCGCAGGCGTCCGCCGATCACCGGATCGTCGTCCAGATGGAGCCCGCGGACGATCCGGGTGTCCGGCACGGCGATCAGGTCCCCGAGCGCTCCGCCGTGAGAAACAGGCGTCGGCTTCTGCCCCGCGATCCTGCCCGGCACACGGTCCTCGCCCGCGGCGTTGATCAGCCGCTCGATCCGGTATGCGCCGGGCTCCAGACCCCGCACGTCCAGGACGCACAGGGCATAGGGACGGTACGCCTCTTTCAGCCCATCCACATAGATATCCAACGCCTCACGCGGGCTCGAGGCCCGAGTGAGCGCGGACACCATCTCCCGGAACGCGGGAATGTGCGACGACCCTTCTTCCGACGTCTGTGTCATGACCGCACGCAACCAATGCCTTTGCCGCCGGACAGTACGGGCCGCGCAGTCACATCGGTGCCGCCGGAACCCGCGGCGAAACGCTCACACGCCGCGCTGCTTTCGGCCCAGCGCGAAGGCGGCGTCGTTCGTGCGATGAAGCTTTTCGGGAAACGCCTGGTGGATCGTGTCAAGCCAGAGCGACTCGGGAATGTCCAAGTGGGCACTCAGCACGCCGAGCAGGGCCACGTTCAGGCTTCTGGGGTTGGCCAGCGCGGCCGGATCGATGGCGTCGGGCGCAATGAGCGTGCCGCCCTCGCGCAGCCGCCGCCGATTGGCCTCCACCTCTTCGGGCGCAAGCACGACCAGATAATCCGTCCGGCCGTCCGGGACCATCGGGCTGAGCACTTCGTCACCGAAACGGACATCGCTGGTGACCGAGCCGCCGCGCTGGCTCATGCCATGGATTTCGCTCTTCTTGACGTCATGGCCGTGCCGGAAGGCGGCCTGCGCCAGAATATCCGAAGCCTTGATCACGCCCTGGCCTCCCAGGCCGGCGAAAACGACATTTGTCACGGTACGGGCCATCGTGGACCATCCTCCTTTCCGCTACGCCGCAGCGGCGCGCGGGATTCACCGATCGCCTCAGGCCGAACTGCCACTCTGCACAGCGGTCGAGGATTTGGACTCCTGAGCGGCTCGCTCGTACTGTTTGATGCGACTGGCAGCCAGCAGGCACGGCTGGCGGGCAATGATGAGCGTCAGATCGTTGGACGCCAGGGCCTTTTTCAGCAGGCGGCCGAGTTCCTGTGGCTGCTCGAACGGATCAGTCACGTGTACCTGCTCGATGCCCATGCTGCGGGCCAGATCCTCGAAGCGTATTTTGCCGGTCGGTTGATGATCCAGCGTCCGGCCGGTGCCCGCATGCTCCTGCAGGCCGGTCATCGCCGTGGTTCCGTTGTCCAGGATGATCACCACGTGCCCCGTGGAGGGCCGGTTGTAGACCATCTCGGCCAGTCCGGTGATGCCGCTGTGGACGAACGTGCTGTCACCGATCACGCTGACCACGCGGCGCGCCTGATCTTCCGGGAGCACGTGCCGCATGCCCAGGCCCACGTTGATGCTGGCGCCCATGCACACGCACGTGTCCATGGCGCTGAACGGCGGCAGCGCGCCCAGCGTATAGCAGCCGATGTCGCCCGCTACCAGGCAGTCCATCTCGTGCAGCGTCTCAAATGCGACGCGGTGGGGACAGTTGTTGCACAGGGCCGGCGGCTTGCCCTTTGGCGCGGCCGGCTCCGGCGAAACGTCGCCCGCCAGAATGCGGCCCACACGCGCGACGTTCAACTCACCGAACCGGTAGCTCTCGGGCTTGTCCTCCACGCGGATGCCGGCGGCGCGAATGCTCTCGGCCAGGTACGGGTCACCCTCTTCCAGGACGATGCAGCGATCCACCGAGTCCACGAACCGGCGAATGGTCTCGATGGGCAATGGATACGTCATGCCGATCTTGAGCATGCTGGCGGTCGGGGCGGCCTCGCGGGCATGCACGTACGTAATGCCGGACGCGATCAGACCGATGTTCCGGTCGCCGGCGATCACACGATTCGGACCGGACGCCTCGTTCCAGGCCAGAATCTCGCTCAGTTTCTGCCGCAGACGACGATGGGCGGGTCGGGCGTTGGCCGGAATCATGACCCGGCCGGGAATATCGTGTTCGAACGCCGTCGACGGCGGCGCGGCAAGCCGGCAGACTAGCCGAACCACGGTCAGCGAATGGCAGACGCGCGTCGTCATGCGCAGGATGACCGGAATGTGCCAGCGCTCCGACGTCTCAATGGCCGCGAGGGTGAAATCGTATGCCTCCTGGGAGTCCGAGGGCTCGAACATGGGCACGCCCGCCGCCACGGCGTACCGGCGGTTGTCCTGCTCGTTCTGGCTGGAGGCCATGCCGGGATCGTCGGCAGAGATCAGCACCAGCGCGCCGGACACCCCGGTATAGGCGGCGGTGAACAGCGGATCGGCGGCTACGTTCAGCCCCACGTGTTTCATGGTGACCAGGGCGCGGCCGCGGGCAAACGCCGCCCCGAGGCCGACCTCCAGGGCGACCTTCTCGTTGGGCGACCATTGACCCCGCCCGCCCAACGCCGAGAAGTGCTCGAGAATCTCCGTCGAGGGTGTGCCGGGATAGCCGGTCCCCAGCGTGACGCCGGCGTCCAGGGCGGCGTGTGCGACAGCCTCGTTTCCGCTCCACAGGTATCGGTCCGGTGCGCTCATGGTCGAGACCTCTGACGCACACCCCCATGCCGCGGGCGATATGGGCACACGAGGCGTGCGATGCCAGTTGACGGGGGCGCCGGCGAGCTGCCTCCACGGCCGCCGTCAGGGATTCCCCGCCGCTTCGCTGCATAAGCGGCCCAGGTGGCCGGCGGGACCGACCGTATGCGGTTCGTATTAGCATATCCCGGCGTCCGGATCAACGGGAACGCGGGGCGGCGCGTTGGGAATTCCGGCCGGCGGGGCCTATGATGCGGCTACGGAGAAGCACGCATGATCGACGAATGGGATCTGAGCGCGACGAACCTGTACCGGATCCGGAACCGGCGATATCAGGTCGCTGTGCTGCCGGTCGGAGCCACCGAAGCGCACAACCGGCATCTGCCGGAGGGGAACGATCTGCGGCACACGACGTGGGTTGCCCGGCGGGCGTGCGAGCTGGCCTGGCCGGGATGCGAATCCGTAGTGTGTCTGCCGACGTTGCCATACGGGGTGGATTGCAATCTGATGGCGTATCCGCTGACGATCCACGTCTCGCAAACGAACCTGGACGCGATGGTGCGCGATATTCTCGTCTCGCTGCGGCGCCACGGGATTCGCAAAGCGGTCATTCTCAACGGGCATGGGGGCAACACGTTCGCCCCGCTGATCCGGCAGGTCCAATCCGAGCTGGACATGTTCGTGTTTCTGTGCGATTGGTGGAAGGTCGGATACGACAAATACCCGGAGATCTTCGACGCGCCGGACGACCACGCGGGTGAGATGGAGACATCCGTTGCGATGGCGCTCTATCCGGACCTGGTGGAACTGCCGGTGGCCGATGCCGGCCAAGCCCGGCCATTCCGGTTCGAGGCCCTTCGTCGGGGCTGGGTCTGGACGAGCCGGGATTTTGCGAAGGCCTGTGACCATTGCGGCGTGGGAAACCCGTCGCGGGCAACCGCGGAGAAAGGCCGGGCGTATCTGGACCTGGTGTGCGGTCGGATCGCGGGGTTCCTTGTGGAGCTGGCGGGCGCCGAAATCGACGCAGACTTCCCCCATGAGCCATAGGCCGCTCCCGCCGTCACCTGCGGACAATTCGAGCCGGGACCCGGGTTTTACACGCCCGCCCGGTTCTGGTACACGTATTGGCTGATGGCCACGTGGAGAGGTGTCCGAGTGGCTGAAGGAGCTGGTTTCGAAAACCAGTGTGCGGCTTGCCGTACCGGGGGTTCGAATCCCCCCCTCTCCGATCCGATGCTGGGCAGGCGTTTGGCGGAATCACGGGAAGCGGGTCCGATGGCGCCCACCTTAAAGTCCCCTCTGGCGATTTCGCCGAATCCCTGCGTCAGTGCATCGCAAGTCGATTCGACTGCGGGGTTCCGGCATCCAGTGCCCGGCGGAAGGTCTGAAGGGACATCATCCCGAACAGGTTTCCCGCAGTAGACAGAAGCAGGTCATCCGGCGGACGCCAGGGGCGCGGGTGTCGATTCGGCCAGGGGAGCTTGCCGGAGCGTGTTCGGCGCGGCATGGGGTCGCGAAAGCCGCGCGTGGTCAAGACCGAGCAGCCGGCGGACCATCTGCCCGGCCTCTCTACGAAACCGGCTGACGAATTCGAGCAGCTCACGATAACGGCCGGTGCCGATATAGAAGGACAAGTAGGTGAGACTCTGGAGCAGTTCCATTTCGCGGTGGGTCAGATACCGTGACTCCAGGGCGTTTCCGAAATACTTGTCGTAGTGCCGCCAGTCTCTGCTCGTCAGGCGGTAACCCCATTGCCCGCGGCGGGCCATATTCCATATCTCGGTGCCCGGATACGGCACCATCACGCCGACGGCGATCGAGTCTGCTCCGCACATCGGCGCGAAGCGGACGGTTTGCATTGCCGTGGACCATGTTTCGCCCGGATGGCCGATGATGAAAAAGGCGTTGGTCCGCAATCCGGCGGCCCGCGCCGCCGCGATGGCCCGACGGGCCTGGCTCAACGTGATATTCTTGTGAATGCGCCGCAGGATCGACGGGTTCCCGGATTCGATCCCGAAATCGAGCATCGTGCAACCGGCCTGTTTCATCTTGCGGTACAGTGCGCGGTCGGCCAGATTCGCCCGCGAGTTGGCCTTCCAGTGCCAAACCCTGTCCTGACGGTGGCCACGTTCGATGAGCCGATCCAGCAGCTCGTTCGTCCAGCGGAGGTTCACGCCGAACGTTTCGTCCTGGAACCACGAAGTTCGCTGACCGATGCGTTCCTCCAGTTCCTGAATCTCGGCCAGTACGTTGTCCACGCTGCGCAGCCGGATGCGGCTGCCGAGAACTCGCTGACAGAACGCGCAGCGAAACGGGCAGCCGCGGCCCGCATACAACCCCCACCCTTTGGGAGGCGTGGGGAACCGCTCCCAGGCCGGAAACGGCAGTGTGTCGAGCTCCTCGATGAACGGGCGGTCCGCGTTCCGAACGATCTGCCCGTTGTCGCGGTACGTGATTCCGGCAATCGACGCCCAGGTGTGCCGGGGGTTCCCTCCCGCGATGGCGGCTGCCAGCTCGAATGCCGTCCGCTCGCCCTCACCCCGGACGGCGACGTCAATGGCGGAGAACTCGGACAGCGTCTCTTCGGGCAAGGCGGTTGTGTGCGGACCGCCGACCATGACGATCGCTTCCGGCAGAACCTTCTTGATGGCGCCGGCGAGCCTCCCGACATGGACGATTTCGTGCGTCATTGCCGTGACGCCGACAAGCCTCGGGTTGATGCCGTGCACCTGCCGTACGACGGTTGATAGATCGAGCCCGTGGGTCTTGGCGTCGATCCCGCGCACATCGTGCCCCCCATGCACGAGGCAGGCCGCCACATAACCGAGCCCCAGGTGCCCGACACCATAGCGGTGCCGTTGCAGATCCGTCTCAGGGCAGGGATTAATCAGGGCAATCCGCATCGTAACTGATAATATCGGTCATTGGCCCGTCTGGCTGAACGCCGCGATGCGGACGGCATTCGCATTTTTCAGAATTCCCCCGAGGGGTAGGGCCGGCCGAATGGTCACCTGGCCGCGCTCCGTGCCTGCGGGCTGACGTGGAAGTCATCGAATCGTGCGCACGTATCCACCACCCGCACGCCCACCATGCCGGCCGTGTAATCGCCGTCGTGTGTGTTCACTTTCTGTTCTTCATCAACGAACACCCGAATGCGGTCGCCAACCGCTTCGACCCGCAACGAGTACCATCGCCCGGCCTCCACCGGATGGTCGACGACGGCCATTTCGTGCCACCGTGTGCCGTCCGTCTTGCCCAGCACCACCTTCTTCGTGCCGGGGATGATCCCCGCGAAATACCCCTGCTGCGCGTCGTATCCGACGGACGGACGCCGCACGCGAAAGAGAATCCCGGCGTCTCGCTCGCCCCGCTCGATCCGAACCCGCGCCTGCACGGACAGATCCGAATACTCCACGCCACGGACCAGTGCCTTCTCACCCATGCGATAGCGATGCCCCCCACGATCCATCGCGAGGCTGCCCAGGATCAGGGAGCCGGAATCCACCCGGATGGAACCTCCGGGGCCGAAGTACCGCCACCGGTCCCAGTTTCCACTTTCAAACGTCTCCGCGAAGTCTGCGCCGGGAAGGAAGGGCGGCTCTCCGGACGGCGCCCGCAGAGGCAGGCCCGGAGGCACCGGGTCGCCAAAGTCGGGCAAACCGTCGATGGTCCGGGCAAACGGTTGTATGTTGACAATCCGTTCCCAGCCGGGGTTCGCCGACACCTTCGAGTGATAGACGATCCACTCCTCTGTGCCGTCCGGCGACTTCACGAAACACGCGTGCCCGACACCAAAAACCCCATCGGTGGCCTGGAAGATCGGACGGTCCGCCTTGGTCCAGCTTGCCGGATCCAACGGGTTGGCATCGGCAGCCATGTGCAACAGACCGAGTTTGTACGTCGGCTCCCAGGACCCGCTGCATGAATATACGATGCACACGCGATCTTCCGTGCGGAATATCTGCGGGCCTTCGTTCAGGCCCCGACCGGCCGGCGTGCCGCCGACCCGCTCCCAGTCGTAAGTCGCGTTGTCGCAGAGCCGGACTCGATTACCGGATACCGTGCATGGGTCTTCCATCGGGGCAATATACAGATATTGCACGTCCTGAGTCTCCGGCCACCCGGACCACACCAGATACAGGCGATCGCCGATCTGTAGGGGAGTGCCGTCGATCGCCCACCGATTGTTCGTCCGGTCGGCGGCTTCGTCGCCCGTGTAGAGCGTCCCCTTATCGACGTACGGCCCCTGTGGATCGTCGGTGGCCGCCTCCAGCACGCCCATGCGATGGTTCTCATTTCGGCCGTCGCTGGCGGCGTAGTAGATGTACCAGCGACCTCGCAGACGATGCAGTTCCGGAGCCCAGACCTGCCTGGAGTTCCATCCTTGCTTCGGCGCGGCCCAGACGATTCGCCTGGCACCGGGGTCGCTCAGCGCCCCGGATTTCCAGACGGAAATGGCTTGGTCTTGTTCGGAACGACACAGGTAGTATTGGCCGTCGTGTTGGACAATCCAAGGGTCGGCCCCCTCGTAAATCGGATTCACGAACTCCCGTGCCGTGGATTCTTGCGCCGGGCGAGTTTCGCTGATCCCAACCGCAGCGCCTCTGGCCATTCGGATTTCGCCGCTTGCGAGGATCACCAACAGGCACGCCACAAAAGCGGCGTTCCGCATTCGGCCGCACTTGTTCTGTCGAGTGTGAATGGAGCCGAGAACCATCACTGACATCCGCGGTGACTATCCTGGCCGCCCATCATAAGCGCGCGGTTCCCGTCGGCAATGAGCGGCGGGCGTCCGGTCAGGCTGAATCGTCCTGAAGGAAGCCCTCTCGAACCGAGACCCCCAGCACGTGTCCAAAATAGACGCGATGAAAGTCTCCCTCCGGGTAGTAGCTGGCGATGATGTCCGGAGCGAAGCTCGGCGGCTGAACGTCATTGCGGTGAACCACCCGACACTCCAAGACGATGTTCGCCTCGGCCAGGCCGCCGCTGCCGATGTGGCGGCTGGGCAGAACCTTCAGCCCGTGCGCGGCGATCTTATCGAGGCTTCGCCCGGAAGTCTTGCCACAGGCGCCCACGACGTCAGCGAGTTCCGGAGGCATGACATTCACGGTGAAGTCTCCCGTGTGCTCGATGCATCGATACGTGTAACGGGAGGGCCGGACGAGTACGGGGAACATCGGTCGACCCCAGATGCGCCCGAAGACAGCCCATCCGATCGTCATCGGGTTCAGTCGGCCGGATTCGTCCGCCGCGGCGATCAAGATGCCTTCCGCGGTCAGCCGACCGTACACTTCGCGAACAAGCCGGGCGTGGCCCAACCAGTCACTCGGATCAATTGCGATTCGGGTCATTGCGGTTTCTCCGGGTCTATTCCGGCCCGAACTGTAGCGGCCGTCCGGTGATGAGCCAAGGGGTGACGGTCCGGGCCGCCCGCCGGTTTCATCGGGCGCGATTGCACGCCGGCGCCGGATAGGTACCATTCTTCTCCCGTGGCCGGCGTCTCGACTCGTGAGGTTACGGCGGAATAGTGGAACAAGAGAGCCCCGCAATGCCCAATGTCGCAGAATTCCTGGATCGCCACGCGGCCTGGCTGCCGCTGATCATCTTTGTCTGCCGCATCGGCGATGTGTCGATCGGCACCGTGCGCATGATTTTCGTCGTCCGGGGCGCTCGCTACATGGCGCCGATTCTGGGTTTCTTCGAGGTGAGCATCTGGATCGTGGCGGTCTCCAGCGTGGTGACGCGGCTGGACCATCCGATCAATATTGTCGCGTATGCCGGGGGCTTCGCCACGGGCAACTGGGTGGGCATGTGGCTGGAATCCAAGCTGGCCATCGGACAACAGATCGTTCGGATCATCTCGCGGGATCGAGGTCACAGCATCGCTCACGCGCTGCGGATCAACGGGTTTCCCGTCACGACCCTGCGCGGCCGCGGGCGAGAGGGCCCCGTAACGATCTGTTTCGCCGCTGTCTCGCGGCGACTCGCGCCCACGCTGGTCCGGACCGCCCTCACCGTGGATTCGGATGCGTTTGTGACGGTCGAAGAGACGCGCACGTCGGGGCTTGCCACGTACAGCAACATCACCCAGCCCAAGGGCGGCTGGCGGGCGATTTTCCAGCGCCGCTGACGCCGCGAAACCCCCCGCGCGCGGTGCGGGCCGCGAGGATCACAGCTCCCCGGCGTAACCGTCGTCCTGCAGGAGGGCCGAGAACGGATTCGCATCGTCGGCGGCGTCCACCCGGCCGAACACCAGGAGCGTGTACACCCGGCCTCTTGCCAGCAGTGTCGGTTCGAGCGTGATAGGGGTTTTGGACCCGCCCAGCGGCTCGATCGTCAATTCGTACGTGCCGGCCGGCACGGTGATGTAGGCGTAGTCGCCGGGTTCGTTATAGCGGATGTCATCAAAAAACCGCAGTCCGCCTTGCTCGTAGACGTCAATTGCCAGGGAGTTCCGGCTGGCGTTGATAACGCGGATGCGGGCCCGCCCGAAAGATACCCGCGAAGTGTAGTACAGAAGAGGAAGCGGCTCCACGTCATCCAGCACGAGCACGGTGTAGGCCCGGTTCGCCGTC